>NZ_QSQJ01000011.1:77886-89087 GCF_003436715.1 Prevotella sp. TF12-30
GTCTTTGATGAGGAGCCATGGTTTGCAATCTGCAAAGCTATGGGGGGAAGTTATCTCTAAAACTATGGTTTGTGATCTGTAAAACTATGGTTTCTCTTTTTCAAAATTATGAGTTAGGATTATTAACGGGATTTGGAATCTGGAGCTGCTGAAAATCGGGGCTTATCACACCCTGATTTTTGGTGATTCCCTAAAAAAGCCGTACCTTTGCATCGTCAAAAATTAATTATTAACCCTTTAAAAAACTGATTGACTATGGGACAAGGAACTAGTAAGTATCGTAAGATTATGCGTACCCCTCAGACGGGTGAGAACGCTGGTAAGAAACTCTGGTATGCTACTGCCGTGAGCGACCGTGAGATGAGTTTCGAGGACTTTGTGACTCATATCTCTGAGCACAACTCTCCATACAGCCGTGGCACCATCCACGGTGTGCTGATGGATACCCTCGACTGCCTGAAGCATCTGATTCTGGATGGCAAGAGCGTGCGTTTCTCCGACCTCGGATTGTTCTCCATCGGTATGACTTCGCGTGGCGAGGTGAGCAAGGAGAAGGTGACGGCGGCTAGTGTGCAGGGTGTGCATCTTATTCTGAGAAACACGAAGACCTGGAGCAACGCCGAGCTGAAGAAGCTCACCAAGATCGTGGCATACGATGAATATACTTCGGGAGCCGATGGCGGCGGAACGGAGAATACACCGAGCGGTGGTGGTACCAGTCAGGGTGCTGGCGGGGGTACCAGTCAGGGCACTGGCGGCGAGACCAACAAGGATAACGGCGGAACCAGCCAGGGCGGCGGTGGAACCGACAGCAGCGGCGACAACGTAAATTTTTAAATCACTAAAAAAAACTGCGTATGAAGAAAGAAACATGGAAAACTGTATTTCAGATAGTAATATCTATCTTGACCGCTATTGCCGCCTCTCTGGGCGTGACGAGCTGCATGTCGTAGAACTGCACAAGGAATCTTAGATTTTTCATTAATTACTCCTAAAAAAAAGAGGGTGTGTCATAAATTTATGACACATCCTCTTTTTTTATTTATTCTCTATTTTTCTTCATCGGATTACGCGGAGTTATCGGAAGAGCTTTCCTGCTGTACGGATTACGCACGGATTTTATACGGAATCTGGCCTTGCGGCCATTGGCTAGCGCCGTAGCAATATGCCTTCCGTATGCTATTACGCCTTTCAGCCTTAGCGGATGAACAGCAGCTCACGATACTTCGGCAAGGTCCAGAGTTCATCGGCCACCAGCAGCTCGAGCTTGTCGATCTGATAACGGATTTCCTCCATCTTCGGAGCTACCGTATCATGATAGGCTACAGCCTTCTCACGCTCACTCTCTATCTTGTTGGCTACCTTACGGGCATCCACCAATGCCTCTACGCCACGCTCAATCGACTCGGTGCGCTCGGCTATCTCACGGATGATCTTCACGTTGCGGGCAGTCAGCTTCTTGCCTTCCTCGCCACCGAAAATGTGGATCATACCCTCTACATTCTTTGCCAGACGGCTCTGATAGTGGGTAGCCACAGGGATGATGTGGTTCATGGTCAGGTCGCCCATCACACGAGCCTCAATCTGAATCTTCTTGGTATAGGTCTCCCACTTCACCTCATTGCGCGCCTTCAGCTCGCTCTCGCTCATCACGTTGGTCTTGGCAAACATCTCGATGCTCTCCTTGTCCAGGTAACGGTCGAAGACTACCGGGCAGGATGCCTCGCAGTCCAAGCCACGCTTCTGAGCCTCTTCCTTCCACTCGTCAGAATAGCCGTTGCCATCGAAGCGGATAGGCTTGCAGGTCTTGATGTCCTCTCTTACGATGTCGATGATTGCCGAAGTCTGGTCCTCGCCCTTGGCTATCAAGGCATCCACACGAGCCTTGAAGTTCTCAAGCGCCTCAGCTACGGCTGCATTCAGTACGATGAGAGAAGATGCGCAGTTTGCCTCAGAACCTACGGCACGGAACTCGAAGCGGTTGCCGGTGAAGGCGAATGGTGAGGTACGGTTGCGGTCGGTATTGTCGATCATCAGCTCCGGAATCTCAGGGATATCCAGCTCCATTCCCTTCTTGCCAGCCAGGGCGAAGAGTTCCTCCTTGTCAGCCTTCTCGATATGGTCGAGCAGATCGGTGAGCTGCTTGCCAAGGAATGAGGAGATGATGGCTGGAGGTGCCTCGTTGGCTCCCAGACGGTGGGCATTGGTTGCACTCATGATGGATGCCTTCAGCAGTCCGTTGTGTTTATAGACACCCATCAGGGTCTCTACGATGAAGACTACGAAGCGGAGGTTATCCTCAGGAGTCTTGCCTGCCGCATGGAGCAGCACGCCGGTATCGGTGCAGAGACTCCAGTTGTTGTGCTTGCCGGAACCGTTGACGCCGGCGAATGGCTTCTCGTGAAGGAGCACACGGAAACCGTGCTTGTGAGCCACACGCTTCATCAGACTCATCAGGAGCATATTGTGATCTACTGCAAGATTGCACTCCTCGAAGATAGGCGCCAGCTCAAACTGGTTAGGAGCCACCTCGTTATGGCGGGTCTTGCAAGGGATGCCAAGCTCGAGTGCCTGGATTTCCAGATCCTTCATGAAAGCCTGCACACGCTCTGGGATGGTTCCGAAATAATGGTCGTCCATCTGCTGGTTCTTAGCCGAATCGTGGCCCATCAGGGTGCGTCCGGTGAGCATCAGGTCTGGGCGAGCCGAATAGAGGCTCTCATCCACCAGGAAGTACTCCTGCTCCCATCCGAGATTGGTCTGCACCTTCTTTACCTGTGGGTAGAAATAGTGGCACACCTCGGTAGCCGCCTCGCTCAGGGTATGGAGCGAGCGGAGCAATGGAGCCTTATAGTCCAGCGCCTCACCTGTATAAGATATAAAGATGGTAGGGATACAGAGGGTATCGTCGATGATGAACACAGGCGATGTAGGATCCCATGCAGAATAGCCGCGAGCCTCGAAGGTGTTACGGATACCGCCGTTAGGGAAAGAGCTGGCATCCGGTTCCTGCTGCACCAGCAGCTTGCCGGAGAATTCCTCAATCATACCCCCCTTACCGTCGTGCTCCACGAAGGCATCGTGCTTCTCGGCAGTACCTTCTGTCAATGGCTGGAACCAGTGAGTATAATGTGTTACCCCGTTTTCCTCAGCCCAGAGCTTCATGCCGGCAGCCACGGCATCCGCGATGGAACGGTCCAGACGATTACCGTTGTCTATCACATCGATGAGTTTCTCGTACACATCAGATGGCAGATACTTGTACATCTTCTGGCGGTTGAATACATACTTGGCGAAGTACTCCGAAGGGCGCACCTTAGGAGTTTCCACCTCAACAGGTCTCTTTTTAAAGGCCTCGGCTACAACCTCAAATCTCAAATTAGCCATTCTTCTTTTATTATTTTATAAGTTTGCGGGTGCAAAGTTACGAAATAATTGGCTAACTGCTACCATTTTGCCCGTTTTTTTATGTATAATTCAAACTTTTCTTATTTTGATTACAGGATTCTGCCCACAATCTGCAACTTGAGCACAGGATAGAACTTCAGTTTATCCACGATATCGGCAATGTCGCCGCCATCTTCACCCATCGAATCATTGAGAGCTTTCCTGACATCCACCTCCTCGCCGTTCTGATAGATCTTCAGCTTGCCCATATACTGGCAGCCGATCTCCCAGCGGAAACCCAGACGGTTCTTGGGAACCACTCTGCCGAATCCCAGACCGAGATAAGGACGGAAGGAATTGCAGCGCAGGTCGGCATTGATATCACCATTCTTGTCGAACTTGATATTATAATCTGAAAGATCTGCACCTACGTGTTTCAGAATCTCATCCTCATATTCAGGATATTTGTTGATAAACCGGGCAAGATCCTCGCTGTGACCGCTCAGCTTGGCAATCTTGGCACCGCCAAAAGCGAAGCCGGCAGCCACGAAGAACTTGCTGTTGCCGCCGAAAGGATAGATATTCGCCTTGGCATGAAAGGCTGTACGGGAGAAATCAGCATCCACATCCACCTCTGAATCTGGAATCCTTACGGTCTGTCCCTGGACATTGATAGTGGCATCTGCCGTCAGGTTCATCTTGTCAGATATCTTGAGCATCTTAGGCAGAATATCCACGCCTGCCTCCAGCTCCACGAAATTGGAGATAGGAGCCGCCACACCTATGCTGATACCTTCGGTACCCACGCCTGCATTCAGACCCACATGATTGAATGCAGATCTCTTGAACTGTGCAAAACCACTTATTGTAAATACGAGGCACAAGATGGCCATCATCAAAATCTTTTTCATCATTTCCATTATTTTTTAATAGTTAGCATTCACATCTCACACACGTTATTTCTTCTTGCTTGCCTTCCACTCGAAAAGATAGTCGATGCCCTTGATCTTTACCTTGACAAAGAGATCGGCAGCCTTGCGGTCGGTGGTATAGAGATAGCCCGAAACCACTTCGCCCGGATGGATGGTGGTGCGCTCCAGATAGCCCAGGTCCTCAGGCATCTTGTCGGAATACTTCATGCGGTTGCCGTCTTCCAGCTGCTGCATCCGGCAGATACGGGTCTGGAAATCCTTCAGCGTATTGGAGGTTCCGGCATCAAACACCTGTGCGCCCAGGTTGGCATTCACGTTGTTCTCACGTTCGGTCTGCACAATCGCCTTGTTCTTTACCGCACGCTTAGCCACCTTCTTCTTGAACTTGAAGATTTTCTTGTCATACTCATCAGCGCCCACCAGTTCGAAATCCTTGCGCTTGCCGCCCTTCATATCGTAGATTTCAATCTGAGAAGGGTCGATATCCACATTGATCATGCTCTTGTTGACGATGAAAACGCCGATTTCGCGATAATCGCCGATGTTCTCATCCACCATCGAATTGCTCACGCCCACGATGAGTCCGTTCTTGTTGTAGTAAGGCCATGCCACACCGTTCTTATACTCAGTGAGGATTTCATCAGGCGAAGGGGTTTCCTGGATAGGCTGGTGGTCGGTGAGCGAATACTTGGAGTAGTTGCCGTCGGCATCCACCACTACATAAAATCCTTCAGGGATGTCGTTCTTGTAGGGAGTAAGGGTGCATACCCTGCCATTCTCGGTGAAAGAGGCTCCTACCCCCATCTTCTTGCCCTGGTTCATGAAGAAATGCTCCTTCACGTTGCCGTTATTATAATAAGAGGTATATTCGCCCGAGAGCAGTCCTGCCAGATAGGTCTTCTTCTGCTCTACCTGTCCATCCTTGAAATAGGTGGTAAAGGTGCCCGCAAACTGGCTCTTGGCATCATCCTTCCTGTCGAGGACCACAAAGCTGCCTTCGCCCTGCAGTTCGCCGCTCATATAGTAGGTGCGGAACTCCTTGGCTGCCGTAGAATCAGCAGGATAGAGTGCCAGGCGATAATAGTTGGCGAAAGCCTTGTTAGGGGTTACCTTCCAGCTCTTGTTGTAATAGAGGGTGTCCAGCCGGTCTTGCGGAACGGGAGGAGTTTCTGGCACGATTTTCTCCTGCGCCAGGGCTGTCTGTCCTCCGAAGAGGGCAATCATCATGATGATGACCGAATACTTATTTTTCATCATAATTATTATGTTTTTAAATACTTAAGAATCTATCTATCAGTTTCTTTCTATAGAGTCTGCCCACCTTTACATAGTCGATTTCATCGAAAGGGGGATAGAAATGGCATACATTGTCAACCACCTCGATAAGGTAATTGATGTTGACGATGAACTTCTGGTTTACCTGCATGAAATGAGGGGCGAGCGCAAGCAGGTCGGTGCTCTTCACGCTTCGTTTCAGCCTGATAGGCTTCCTGTTGTCAGCTACCACCACCTCCCAGCATCTCACTTCGTGATTATACTGGAAGAGGCAGACATTCTCCTTATCCACCAGCCTGAAATCCACGGAGTTGGTATAGAAGAGCAGCTTGCCGTTAGCAACGGGTGCATTCTTCACGCCAGCCCCTACCACTCTCTCAGCCTCTTTTTCAGCCTCAGCCTCTTTTTCAGCCTCTTTCTCAGTCTCTTTTTCCAGTCGTCTGACGATGGTATCCAGCTCCTGGGGATTGATAGGCTTGAGCAGCACATCGAATGCCTGCTTGCGGAAGGCTGTCAGGATATATTCATCGTATGCCGTGTACATCACCACCTGGCAGCGGCGGTGCACGAATCCCGACAGCTTATCCAGGAAATCCAAGCCATTCACATCGGGCAACTGGACATCCAGGAAGAGCACATCGGGCTGGTACTTGTTTACCATCGCCAAGCCGTCAAGCCCACAGAGCGCGCATCCCAGCACCTCCATATCGTATTTCGTTTCCAATAAATCAGCCAAAGCCTTGCCTGAAGATTTATCGTCGTCTATGATTACAACTTTCATACACCTTATTATATTGTTTATATTCAAGTTTCGCAGGTCCTGCTACATCACGAAGCCATCGGGTATACATACCTGCGCCAGGCATCCTGCCACGCTGCCGTCTTCTGCCTTCCTGTTCTGCAGCGAGAAGGTCATCTTGTGGCGATTATGCTCGTTCACCACTGCCAGGGTCTGGGTGATGATGCCCAGTCCGGTACGCTTCTTCCCCTTCTGGCGGATATCGAATCCCCTGCCGTTATCCAGCACGGAAACCACGGTATAGCCCGGCTGCTTTCTACCTACCTTTACCTGCAAGCTCTTCCTTCCCTCCCAGCCTCTCAGCCCGTGAACCAGGGCATTCTCTACGAGAATCTGGACAAACATCGACGGAATATACGTATTCTCCACATCCACTTCGGAATCTATCTGCAGCGAGAAATCGAAATCATCGCCCATCAGCGGAGTTTCCACCGCCAGATACTGCTTCACGAAACCGATCTCTGCGGCTAGAGATACCTTCGACTGGCAGGACAGGTCCAGGTTGCTGCGTATCAACCGGGCAAGCTCCATCAGTTCGTCGGCTTCCGCCGTACCGGCATGCAGAATCTTGTTGTTGAGGACATTGAAGACGAAATGAGGAGAGATTCGGTTTCTTGCCCCTTCCAGCTTCAACTGCAGTACGCGATGCCTGCTCTCTTCGAGCCGCTTGCCGGATCGCATGCTCTTGATGACGAAGAACATGCACAGCAGCAGAATCAGCAGCACTACAGCCAGGGCGATGAAGCGGGTCTGGTTCAGCTGTGCCGTCTTGTGCTCAAGCACCAGGTCGTGGTGCAGTTTCAGCGTATCCTGGGTAAAGCGGTCCATGATTTCCGAAGCTCTCATCTTGATTCTGTTGTGCTCCAGCGAATCATTCTTCTGCATATCCCTGCGCAGATTCTCGAATGCCATGCGGTAATCGCCCTTGGCGAGGTAATATCGCTGCAGATACTGATTGCGGATCTGGCGCAGGTTGAAGGCTACGAGATTGCTGAGATTCTCTCCGAACTGCTGCCTCTCGCTGTCCAGAATGCGGGTAACAGCCGCCATATCTCCCTTCTTCACCTCCTGACCGATATGAATCGTATTACAGTAATATACCGCCTCTCGATCGTGGTTGGCCACCATGAAAGGCTCACTCTCGGCAAGATATTTCTCCGACAGGGCAATGCTGTCCAGATTGAGATACACATCTGCCATATTCAGCTTGCAGAGATACATGTCGAAGCAGTCGCCCTTCTTGTGCTTCTCCAGCAACTGCTTCAGCTGCAGGAATTTGCGGAGCGACTGGGCATAGTCTTTCTTATAATAGTAGTAGTTGCCGTAATTGTTCAGGTAATACGCCTGCATAGCCAGCGACATCTGCGGGAGATGGTCTTCCGTCTGCTGATAGCACTGGAGCGATGCATCAAAATCATTGAGTTTCAGGTAGATGGTAGCCAGACCCACATAGAGGGAGACATTCTCCTCCTTGGGCAGCTGGAGGGAATCTACCAGAAAGAGCGCACGGCGATACCAGGAGGCAGCCTGCGGCAACTGATTCTTGAAGAGATAGGCATCACCCAGGTTGGCACAGATGCTAGGCGCCTGGTGCTGCACATCGCTACGCATGGAATAGGCATAGGCAGACTGGTAGAGCGAAACCACCTCGTCTGCCTTGCGATGAAAATTATGATAGTTGATGCCCTGGCAGTTGTAGGTATAGGCAAGAAGTCCGTTGCGGCGCGGAGTATCAGGCTGACGGAGGGCGAAACGCAGGGTGCGGTCCACATAGCCTACCGTAGAATCGGGCGTTGCCGACTGACAGAACCATCTTCCCTTCCTGGCATAATACTCATAAAACGTGAGGCTGTCTTTCGCCAGCTTCATACCTTTTTCTATTTCCGTCTTAGCCTGCGGCGACTGCGCATTGAGCAGTTCATCGAGCTGATGCAGTTTTTCGATACGCAGGTTATCAGCAGTTTCCTCTGCCGATTTCCGGCAGGAAGCCAGGCTCATCAGCAGAGGCAAGAGAGGCAGGAGAACCTGCCAGAGGTTAAGCTTATCATTTTTCATCATTTCTATTATTTTCTACAGAACTTTCGCAGTGCTGGACTGCGAAAGTTAAGTTTTCTACGAATTTACCTTGCAAATATAGGCAAATTAACGCAAACGGGCAAGCTTTTGGAATATTTTTTTCGTCTTAAAGTCATCAAACTTACATTTTGATATCGGATTGAAATGCTTGCGGGCTGTTACTCGGGTGCTGCGGGTATCATCGTCATCCTCCATCATGGCACGGAGCGCTTCTTCGGTTACACCATCCAATACCATCATATAGATTGGGGCATATTCTTCAATATCCTCAAAGGTATTCTTGTCTGTAGCGCCTGTAGCATGAGGATCATATTCCAGCGTAATCAGCTTCTTCTCCTTTGCCGAATAGAAGTTTACCGCCATATAGCCATCCTCATTGTCCTCTCCCATATTGGTAAGACCCAATTTGGCTGCCGCATTCTTCAACTTCTGATAGTCGCTGCTTCCACCATTATAATAAATGATGCCGCCCTTGCCCAGATTGAGACTTTCCGTAATCAGCAGTGCCAAAGGAGCCTTTGTCTCCAGCTGTGGAGTGAAAGAAGGGAAGCCTGCATCTACCGGCTTGACGTTGCGAAGTGTCTTGGCTGTAGCCAGGAGCGGATAGCTCATCATCTTGCCAACCAACTTGGCATTCTCATCATATTTTTCATCAGAATCCAGATCATCGGCATCATCTTCGTCAAAAGATACCTTGCCAAAGGCTCCATTTCCTTCCAGTGAGAACACGAAATCATTGCCGTTTCTCTGTACGGTGCACTTCATTTCCTTGCCCGCCATAGTCTGGAACAGGCGCTTCTCTGTCCGATTAGCCACGCTGGCTGTTACACCATCCGTATAGGTAGTCTTCTCCTTATCATAATGAGCTACCAATATAGACATCAAGATGTTAGCTCTTTCTTCTGGTATCAGCATCAAATTATCATCCAGAAGAAGCACACCGCTAATCGGATTCGTATAGGTTGGTATAGGCCATGCTTCATTGCCCAGGACATCAGAGAAGATATGGATCATATTGGTATTGACACCTCCAGAGCCGCTTACAATCAGTTCTACATATACATCCTCATTCTCGATGGTTATGTCCCCGGAAATCTCATCACCCCGATAGGTTCGGGCATGTACGGTGGCTTTGCCCTTCATATCCTTCGGTACATACACATTGAAGTTACCATCCTTATCGGTCTGGAGAACTTCAGTCTTAGCCTTTTCCGTCTGCACCCATACCGAAGAACGGATGCCGTCGCCCCGCTCGTTCATCACCTTGCCATATACGCGAACCAGATGAGGCAGCGTGATATCCACTTGGCGCTTTTCTCCCGGAGAGAGGGCAGGAACCTTTACAGAAACCTTCTGGTCGATGCCGCCATAATACAGATCCTTCACTGTGATGCTGAAGTCTGTATTGGCAGGAACTTCATGAGAATAATATCCATCTGATTTGGTTACAGTAGAGGCCAGCAACTGTCCGATGCTCAATCTTACACCTGGCAGAACCTTGCCGGTATCATCCTTTACATATCCA
Source organism: Prevotella sp. TF12-30 (assembly GCF_003436715.1). Taxonomy (NCBI): domain Bacteria; kingdom Pseudomonadati; phylum Bacteroidota; class Bacteroidia; order Bacteroidales; family Prevotellaceae; genus Prevotella; species Prevotella sp. TF12-30. Next base: position 87,881 of record NZ_QSQJ01000011.1, read on the forward strand.
TAAACGGTGCCCTGCTTTTCAGGATAATCCAGGTTGACCCAGGAGAAATGAGCCACTTCTCCTACATATACATTTCCCTGCAATGCGGCACTTCCTTCTTCCTCCCAGAGTCCTGTCTTCTCATTGAAGCTCCACAAAGGGATGCTGGCTGGCGGATTCTCGCCCATTCCGGCTGGTATCGGGAAGGTAAGCTTTGCCTTGCTGCCCTCCTTGAGCTGCAGCTTGTCGCCATTTTCGGCATACATATTCAGGTCGGTCATTCCATAGGAAACCAGTTGGGCGCTGGAGTTGTCGGAACGCACAGCGGCGAGGTCGCCACCCGGCATCATCTCTGCGAATCGCTCATTGTTAGGATCCAGATACACCATCTCCGACTTCACCTTTCCGGTATAGCCGGCTCCGGTGCCATCCACCTTGTATCCATCCTGCGGCATATCAATCTTCATTTCGCCAGCCTGCAGGGTCTGGTCGGATGAAGAGGAATAGGTCTTGATGCTGGTGAAATCATTGTTCTCCTTCCTGCACATCACCACCTCCCAGCTTGCGCCATCGGCAGCATCATCGTCAGCATCCATAGAACGCACCACATCAAAATAGCCCGCCTTGCTGAATCTCACTACCGAGCGGTCGTTCTGGACACTTACTACCTGAATCTGGTCGAATTCAAAGAATCCGTCGGTATTGGTAGTAGCAGCAGAAGAGCCGCTCACGATGCTCACGCCCTCGATAGGAGTGCCGCTGGCATCTCTCACGATACCCGAAAGAGCGATGTCTTCCATTCTTCCTTCTACGAGTTCCGGTGGATTAATGCCTCCATCGTCGTCGTCATCATCATCTCCCTCATTCAGCAAATCCTGAATTTTACTGCATGAAGCGAACGTCATCAACATCATCAATAATGCCATGAACACAAAAGTTAAGCTGTGAATTTTCCGTCTCATAAGCCTTACATGTTTATCAGTTAATACAAAAATAGAATTTTATTGATTACACAAACAGAATCTTATTGATTACACAAACAGAATCTTATTGATTGCAAAGATACATAAAAAAATGTATATTCGCAACCACCCTTTTCGGGTCATCGTGCCTGTTTGTTATCAAATGCGTTTAAACGTCGTTTTTTCGGGCTTATTCGACAATAAAAAAAACAAACTATACGGTTAAAACGGGCTGAAAGCCCAAAAGCTCTTAGCCCAGGGCATCG
>NZ_QSQJ01000110.1:0-1126 GCF_003436715.1 Prevotella sp. TF12-30
GGGCTTTTCTGTATATGGAAAACCGGTACCATTTCCTGGTACGGAATTTAGCGGATAGTCGCAGCTCCAACGTGATAATACATATATGAATATGGATAAGAACAATATGAAGCCGTATGTTTTCAAGCATCCGGAGTATGAATGGAGAGTATTTCTAATTAACAACATATCTTTCTAAAACTTCAATATATATGAGCAAGAAAAGTTTTTCTGCAGCTGCAGAGGCTGCTGTACAGGCGCTTTTGAACGCCCAGAAGGTAGATGCCAGTATCATTACTGACGAGTGTGGTAACGTAGCTATTCGCAAGGCTCCCTGGAACGATGCGGAGACCATCTGCGAGGTGCCCAAGGTGATTCCGGGCAGAATGATCTGCAGCGGTGGCGAGCATGGCGACCAGCTCGACTTCAAGCCTTATGCACAGTCGGGCGGGAAGCTTTATACCGAGATTATCCATACCTCGCATGGCGCCCTCCGTACTTCGCCGCAGCGTGTGTTCGCTTCCTTCTCTTTTCCGAAGGAGATGAGCAAGTCGGACATTCTGAAATATCTCTACAAAGAGATGATGGAGATGAAGGGCAAGGCTAAACATTTCAAGGAGAATATAGCATGGGAACAGTACAAGTAATGGCTCTGAATCCGGCACGCAAGGGCAATATGGGAAGATTGAGCTCTTCCCAGCCCCTGTATGTCTATGACACCCTGATAGCACAGCCGTGGCTGAAGGGTGTGATTGCGCAGATACGTGGGGAGAAGGCTATCCCCGGCGTAGATGCTGGTGATGAAAAGGCGGTGAAGAAGGCACGCGAGGGGCTGAAAAGACAGCTGCCTATCCGTGCGATTCATTATTACAGATTCAGGAATAATCACCGCTCTAGTGAGGATGCGGATCCTGAAAGTTTCCTTTTTCAGACTACCATCGATGTGGATGATGTGGATTACGTGGATGCTGCATTGGAGAAGGCTCGTGAGCTGAACTGCAGCAACACGATATGGAAGGGGAAGCTGCTGCATCTGGAGTATTCGGCTAGAAAGAAGCTGCATATCGATATCAGAATGCCGATGGGTATGACGATAGAGGAGACGCAGAAGGCGTATTGCGAGGCGGCTGGGATTCCCTACGATAAA
>NZ_QSQJ01000110.1:1136-1351 GCF_003436715.1 Prevotella sp. TF12-30
TGCGAGGCGGCTGGGATTCCCTACGATAAAAGCTGCATCACGCCGGAGCGAATCATCTTTATCACGGATAAGGACTCCGAGATTTATCGTTCGAAGGAGTGGTATGGGGTGCTGCCGGATGAGGAGATTAAGGCTCGCAGAGAGGCATTTCTCAAGCGTGGACTTACGATTGATGGTAAGGGGACGGCTCGCTATAGCTTGCTTGCCGGGGATTG
>NZ_QSQJ01000111.1:0-1202 GCF_003436715.1 Prevotella sp. TF12-30
ACAGACCGTGCATCATGAATATGTCTGGTCACTTCGTGCATGGCGGTTCTGCATCAAGTACGGAAAGGGCGAGACACATATCACAGACCTTACCGTAAACGGTACGCCTGTAACCTCATTCACCACAAGGGGCAACGTGCAGATAGAAACACCCAAGAAGTGTACGACAACGATGACCGTCTATGTCGGCAGCGAGTGTGATGCAAGTATGCCTAACGGAACACAGGTAAGGGAGAGCCATGTGGGCAGCTCGGACAGACAGGCTGACAATACCTTCATTTCTGGAGAAGACGAGGATTTCACTGTCAATGGCAACGGTTCTACTACAGGTATCTACGAGGCTAAACTCACACAGGACAAGCCTGCTGCAGCCACATTGATGGTGTTTGACGTATCAGGCAAACTGGTAGTGTCACGCCAAATGACAGGCGAAAGCGTCAAGCAAGCCGACTTCAAGGTTCCCGCATCGGGTGTGTATGTCGTGAAGGCAATCTCCGAGAATGGGGAGCATACAAGGAAAATCTCAGTAAAGTAACTTAAAGGAAGATACGCATGAAGAATTATATACAGAAGGTGGCGTGGGCATTGGTTTTACTGCTTGCCGCCACACTGTCCCTTTCGGCAAAGGACGGGACAGCCGTGAGAAAACTCTTCAAGAAGGGTGTCTCTGACAGTATCTCCGTAGGAGGTAGCAAACTGGTCGTTCTTCAGAAAGACCTCATTCGGAACAGAAGCCTTTCCGTGAACTCTATCGGAGAGGAGAATGTTCCTGAGCTTGACTTTGCCATGACCAACGTCACGGCAGGAGGACATGGCTACCGTTTTCTCCCTCACGGAACACACTTCACAGGCGAGGGTGCGACTGTCAAGATAAAGTATGACCGCACGAGAATACCAAGCGGCTATACCGAGGACGACATCCGTACCTATTACTACGACCCGGCCGAGAAGCATTGGGTTGCGTTGGAGCGTGTGCGTGTGGACAAGAAGGAAGAGTGTGTCGTTTCAAAGACGACCCACTTCACAGACATGATCAACGGCGTGATACAGGCACCGGAGTCACCGCAGACCGAAGGCTTTGCCCCGACGATGATGAACGACATCAAGGCGGCAGACCCGACGGCGAAGCTCAATGTCATTGCGCCTCCAAGCGCAAACAACCGTGGCTCTGCCAACCTGCAGTATCCGTTCGAGATGCCGCC
>NZ_QSQJ01000112.1:0-1155 GCF_003436715.1 Prevotella sp. TF12-30
AGCTGCTTAGCCATTATCTCAAATTTTAACGAACTATTGTTTCATAATAAAAGGCTTTTTATTAAGCTAAGAAGGGTGTCATCCTTCTATATCTGAGCTCAGAAATAGACTAATGACCCCTCCTGATGTGAATTAAAAATATGTAGTCAAAGCGGCTTCTGCTGCAGGTAACGGGAATAAAATTCTGATATCTGTATAAGACTGTGGAGCTACACCATAACCTTCTGGGAAATAGTAATCCTGTGGATTGGCCTTTACCCGATTGCCATAAGCCTTCATGACAGATTCTACCTTGCCGGAATGAATCAAATCGAGCCAGCGTTTGTTTTCAAATGCTAACTCTACTCTTCTCTCATTCAATATGGCTTCACGCAACAGACCTTGATTAGTAACCTCGCAGTCATTCAAGCCTGCTCTTTTACGTACTTGGTTCAAATAAGTCAATGCTTCATCCGTCTTACCCTGTTCATTCAAAGCTTCTGCAATAAACAATAAAGTTTCTGCATATCTATATACAGGCCAATTGTCATTGGTGATTCCAGAAACGGCATGTGTATGGCAATACTTCTTGATATAAGGGTATTTCACCCCATGAGCAGTAAGCATGCCGATAGATGCATCTTTTCTCAAGTCACCCTCTTCATAAGCCTTGATGATGTCAGGTGTTGGAATGTTATATCCTTCTACTATTCTAGCCACTTCTGGAATTCCAGTGATTGCTGTAACTTCTTCAGCAGTAATAGGCTGAGCCAGGAAAACATAGAAGAAGTTGCTGGCATATCCATCATTACCTTCCTTGAATTGTACTTCAAACAAAGACTCTTCATTGTTTTTATTGGCAGGATCAAAGACATCTGCATAGTTATCCAGGAGACGATAACCGCTTATCTCCTTTAAAACCTTCTCTGCATCAGCCCATTTTCTTTGATTGATATAGACGTTGCCAAGTAACATCTTAGCTGTACCCATGCTGACTCGTCCACTTTCTTGAGCCATTCTGTCTGGTAACAGTTCTGACGCCAGCTTGGCATCTGCTATGATCTGGTCATATACGGAATCAACGCTTGCCAAAGGCTGGGTAGCATCGCTTAACTTTTTGACGGGTGTCAGGTGAAGCAATACTCTGTTAATTCTTATGTAATCGATTGAAAATGA
>NZ_QSQJ01000113.1:0-1143 GCF_003436715.1 Prevotella sp. TF12-30
TCCAGTTGCAGGAAGAGACGGATATGGCGAGCCGACTCGTTCTGATAAGTTACCTGGAGATGGAAATGCCCGGCAATAGGAGTAAGGATATTCTGAAGCTCAGCGTTTTCATAAACCAATGGGAGCTGGGCAAGACTTGCAGAATCTGTCTTTTCTTCTATGTTGGATTTCTGAGGAGCAGAAACCTGCTGGATAGAATCCTTTCGGGATGATACGAGTTCGGTATTGCTGTTATCTGATGCCTGATGAGAACGGGTTACCAGATGAATGGCTGCAAAGGTGATGCCGGAGACGACAAGGACGGCTGCAACGGCAGCCACCTTTCTCATCGGACTCCAGAGAGGAAACAACTTGGCGGTTTGCTGGGTTTCTGCATTCTGCTTCGTCTCATCTTTCTGCTGCTTTTCTTCTTTCAGCTTCATCCCATCTTTCAGCTTCTCCCATTCTGCATCAATAGAAGGCATCTTCATTTCTTCCTTCGACTTGGCGAAATCCAGAGACTGTCGGGTCTCTACCTGCAGCTGATAGAGTTCGTTCACTTCCTCATCGCCCAGAAGTTCATCCTTTTGGGTTTCGGAATACTTTTCGGGATGCTCCAGGAGATCGAGGAGCATATCCCATTTCAGAGAATCCATCTTCTGAGGATCTATGTCAGATAATTCATGTTTCATTTTCTTTTCCTTTCTTCATTTTAGAGTTATTATATAAGCGGATTGCAAATCCGCAAAATAAAGAGGTTGAACCTTTTTTAACGACGGATTGCAAATCCGTCGGAACGCCTGGCGGAGGACTTTCTTACGGCAAAGACAATCTTGTCTGAACGCCTGGCGGATTATTTTCCTTTCAACTTTTCTCTGAGCGTTCGCAAACCTTTCACGATATGCTTGTTCACTGCCGAGACACTGATGCCCAGCTCCTCCGCCGTATCCTTATACGACATTCCTTCCCGATAGCACAATCGGATGACGGAAGCAGTCTGGTCGGTCAGGTCGTGGTCGATGCAATCCACGGCAGCCTGCCATCGTTCTTCCAGGCGAGAAGGTTCTTCCTCCGTCAATTTCTCTTCCGAGAGAGGGAGAAGCCGTTTCAGTCGTTCATCTCTCTTCTTTCTGGCTATAAGATTGATGCAGGCATTCTTCACGC
>NZ_QSQJ01000114.1:0-1092 GCF_003436715.1 Prevotella sp. TF12-30
ATTTAGAAGTTGTGACAGAGAATGTGGCTGCAACAACCTCCAACATGGAGGACGAGCTTACGAACGAGGTTCAATCGCCACCGAATCCGCAGAAGCGCATCAGTGGCAAGCAGCGCAAGGCGACATTAGAGGAGTATCAGCAGACCTTCCTCCAAGTTCCAAGGATTGACGACCGCAAGCCAGTCTTCGTCAGTTCCGATGTACGAGACCGTCTTGATCGTGTCGTCCGCATCCTCGGAGGGAGACGCATGAGCGTATCGGGCATCATCGAGAACATCGTGCGCCACCACCTAAGCCTTTATGAAGAGGACTTCGAGGCTTGGCGCAAATTGTGAGAATTAAGGTCTGCGACCTTGGACGTGGATAGCTGAAAGGCTGTAGTTCCAACTAACGTGTTCTGAGAGGGAGCGAGGTTATGTTTTGGGAACCCCAAAACGCCTCGCTCCACCATGAGGGCGGAGGAATTTTGCTCCCAACGGTCGCAGAAAGTGAGTGTACCAACTGTAAACAGTATATCGAATGACAAGCATACATGAACAAGACAAGAGAAAGGGCGGAAGACCGCCCACAGGCAGGGTTCGCAAGCTGTCGAAGTCTGTCACAGTGAAGTTCTCGAAGCCAAGCTACGAGGCACTGAGACTGAGGGCGAGAAAAGCCAACCGCAAGTTGGCGGAGTACATCCGTGAGTCAGCCTTGAATGGCGAGGTGGTCAGCGGACACAATGCAGAGACGGTAGCCATTGCCAAGAACCTCATTGGCATGGCGAACAACCTCATTGGCATGGCGAACAACCTCAACCAACTTACCAAGCTGTCGCATCAGAGAGGTTTCCATGAAACTCATGTGTATGTGGTGGACTTGTTGAGAAGATTGAAAGCAATCCTTGGCGAGTATCGCCAAGCAAGTTATAAACCGAAGCCAAGCAGTATGGGCAGAAAGGAGGATACCACATGATAGGCAAGCTAAAGAAAGGTGCATCTTTTGGTGGTTGCGTCCGCTATGTGACAGGCAAGGACGAGGCGAAAATCCTTGCATCCGATGGTGTGTTACTCGGCACGAATGCCGAGATAACGCAAAGTTTCGAGCTACAGA
>NZ_QSQJ01000115.1:0-585 GCF_003436715.1 Prevotella sp. TF12-30
GTGTTCCTCTCCTCTGATACGAGCAGCAGAATGGGCAACTTCTGCACAGGTCTGAGATAGAGCAGTTGCAGGTAGTCCATGCCAAGGTCATATTGCTCACCGAAGATGTGACTAACCAACTTCTTGATATTAGGGAAGTCCCCTTGCATCGGCTTATGTCCTATCGGCTCGTATAGGTTGAGGAAACCGTCTATCACCGTGCGGTGGTTCACATGTTCGGGAACAGTACAGAAGCCGTCATACTTGTGAACGTACTTGATGAACTCCTTGCCGTAGTCCTGACGCAAGGTCTCCATGTTCCAAGGGATGCGCTTTCTTACCTTTCCTCCTGTGATGGTAGGTTGGTCAACCACCTTGTACAAGGTAGTGCCAACACGGATGAACACCTCGTTTGTCGGAGATGCTGCCTGTGGTTGTTTTCTTTCCACAACCACAGGCTGATTGTTGTCGTTTGTCTTGCTCATAATCTAACCTTTGTGAGTTGATAAAATTAAAGTTGCAAAGGTAAGGGCGGAAAATCAAAATGCAAAACACAAACTTGCGCAGAATGGAGAAGTTTGCACCGACAATGTTAAAAGATTGGAA
>NZ_QSQJ01000115.1:595-1087 GCF_003436715.1 Prevotella sp. TF12-30
GGAGAAGTTTGCACCGACAATGTTAAAAGATTGGAAATCAAGGTGCTTGATGTAGCCAATCGGGATAAGATGAAACAAAAAATCCCGAAGAGAGGTTTCCTTGCGAACCTTTCCTCGGGATGAACAAAAATGTATTCCTGCATGTCATACGTTTTATATTTCATACGATAAGCATGTAAAACGTTTGACATCGGCAGCTCTGCATTCTTCACAGAAATGCTTGATACGACAGTGAATCAGTAAGTCAACAAGTCAATACGACAGTGAATAATCGAAGCGTCAAAAATGCGACCATTCTTAGCTGAAGACATTTGTCCCTCCGTAGATTTGCAGGACAATGGCTGTTTTCTCTTTTGCTCCGTACAACCTCTTGAAGATAGCATCACGAAGTTGCGCTGCACCATTGGAGGTTAGACGGAAGCAAATGACAACAACCATAGGGAATCCATACAGCGTTTGCCAAACATCTTTGGAAAGTTTTTGCCTCTTTTG
>NZ_QSQJ01000116.1:0-1043 GCF_003436715.1 Prevotella sp. TF12-30
GACAACCCCAACACGGTGCTGCAGCATATCAAGATCCTTTCGGCAGCTTCGCCGGAAGGTAACTCCAAGCTCAACAAACGACTGGCGAGAAGGAGAGGAGAACGCTTGCGCGACTATCTCAAGGAGATGCTGAATCTGCCAGACAGCGTCTTCACGGTCTCCTCTGCGGGAGAAGACTGGGAAGGACTTGCCCTGAAGATACAGAAAGAAAATGCGCCGTGGAGCCGGAAAGCCCTCTACATCATTCGGAACACCCCCGAATGGATCGTAAGAAACGGAAAGGTTGTAGATGGAAGAAAACGACAGCTCCAGAACCTCGATGGCGGAAAGGCATGGAAATACATGCTCGCCAACCACTTCGACAGCCTCCGCTCCGGAGCACTCGTGGTTTGCGAAATCCGACACATTGTACCATCTGTCAGTCCGACAGATACCCTCACATTGATTCAGAATCAGCAGGGCAGCGAAAAGGAATCGCTCCAGCAGAAGGATGCCCAGGATGCAGCTTCCCAGCTACAGGTATATCCAGGCGGGAATGCTGCCGAAGCCGAAAATGCAGCCCATGCATCCGGCAGAGACTCCTACTATGCCCTGAAGACCAACCTGCTCTATGATGCCCTCCTCGTGCCGAACCTCGGCATCGAGACCAGCATAGGCAGGGGATGGACCCTCGGAGCCAGCGGAATGCTAGCCTGGTGGAGCAAGGATGCCAGCCATAAATACTGGCGAATCTACGGCGGAGAAATGGAAATCAGAAAATATTTCGGCAGAAAGGCCAAGGAAAAAACGATGCAGGGACATCACATCTCCCTCTACGGACAGTTCCTCACCTATGATATCGAAAACGGTGGCACCGGTCACCAGAGCAAGAAAACCTACGGAGCAGGAATGGAGTACGGATACTCACTGCCGATAGGAAGACGCCTGAACCTCGACTTCGGACTGGGCGTGGGATACATCAAGTCCCACTACAAGACCTATGAGCCGAAAGACGGATGCTACGTATATGAGGCAACCCGCAACCGCACCTGGATAGGACCTAC
>NZ_QSQJ01000117.1:0-987 GCF_003436715.1 Prevotella sp. TF12-30
GGTATAGCCAATAAAACGAGGCGACAACCTATAACAGCCACGCTCGGTAAGTTATACGTTGTCGCCTTGTTCATTTCACCCCACTCATCAAGGACATGTATTTCTCCTACAAGCCCTTCATTCTGTACGCCTCACGATAGTTAGCCATCAGAATAGGTATAGCCAATAAAACGAGGCGACAACCTATAACAGCCACACTCGGTAAGTTATACGTTGTCGCCTTGTTCATTTTACACACTCATCAAGGACATTCTCCTACACACCTTTCATTCTGTACGCTTCACGATAGTTAGCCATCAGAATCTTCTGAATGTCGGACTCGCGGTAGAGTATCTTTCCGCCAAGCTGGATATACGGGATGACACCGTTGTTTCGGGAGTCCTGCAGAGTTCTTCGGCTCAGTTGCAGCCTGGCACAAAGCTCCTTGTCCATCATGAAGCGCTCACCACCAAGCATGGGGCGGTAGTTCATCACGGCACGTTCAAAATTGTCAACCATTCGGTTGAGGTGGTTCACGATGTGGTTCATCCACTCGCTGTTTCTTGTCATTACTTCATTGCTCATAGTTGTCTCGTTTTATTGTTGATACTTACGTTACTCGGTTTACTTGCTGCTTTGGATTAAGTGGCTGTTGTATATTGACAGCCTAACCTGTGCGCTTGCGAAAGCGCATGTCCTTTTTCTTGTCCTCCACTACTGCTACGATAGCCATCACGTCCTCCGGCTTGTAGTAGGTCTTGTGGCTGATTTGCGTATAAGCCAAAGTTCCGTTGTCCCGAAGCGTCTGCACTGTCCGTGGGCAGATGTTGAGCGTCTGACACACGTCCTGCGTGTCGAGCCACTTGTTCATGGTCTTGTCCTCACTGCGCTCACGGATTCTGTCCATGCGCTTCACGAAGTTCTCCAACTGGGCATCAAGATAGTTGAATGCCTCTTCCTCGAATACGATGAATCCCATACTTTTCTTTTTTCTAAGTTAATACTATG
>NZ_QSQJ01000118.1:0-978 GCF_003436715.1 Prevotella sp. TF12-30
GGCAAAGTGTCAGCCATAGCAACAGGTCTTTACTGTGCTCCTGAAGAATGGGACACGAAAAAAGGTGAAGCCAGGAATGCAAGAGTGAACGGACAACTGCAAGTGTTCAGACAAAGAATTGACGAAGCCTACGAGCAGGCAACAAAGGAAAAGGGCATCGTTACCGCCGAGATTCTGAAGAATGTTATTGTTGATGCAAATACTATCCCGATGACATTGCTTGCCACTGGCGAGGAGGAGCGTGAACGCCTTAGGCTGCGCTCCATCCGTATTAACTCAACATCTTCTTATCGCCAATCGAAGACATCGCAGCTCAACTTGCGAGAGTTCATCGGGTTACGAGGAATGAATGACATTGCATTTGAAGATTTGACTGAGGAATTTGGCAAATCTTATAAGTTGTTCTTGATTGGCAAAGGGTATAGTGCATCCAATACGAACCATAATCTCTGTTGGCTGCAACGCTTGGTTTATATCGCTGTTGACAGAGGTCTGCTGAAATTCAATCCATTGGAAGATGTCGGATATGAAAAGAAAGGCTCACCAAAGCGTAGACATATATCCAGAAATGACTTGCTGCTCATTATGGAGACTCCTATGGAGGATAAGGCTTTGGAGTTGGCACGCAGAATGTTTGTTTTCTCCAGCCTTACAGGTTTGGCTTATGTCGATTTACGTAACCTGTATCCACACCATATCGGGATGACGGCAGACGGTAGAAAATACATCCGTGAGAAAAGAGCAAAGACCAACAACGAAGCGTTCATTCCCTTGCATCCGATAGCTGAACAAATAATGTCGCTATACAATACAGCGGATGATAGCAAACCTGTTTTCCCTCTTTCTTCACGTGATTCCATGTGGTTTGAATTTCATTCACTCGGTGTGGCTTTGGGTATCAATGAGAACCTTACCGCACACGTTGCAAGACATACATTCGGAGTAAACATGGTTACTTCGGGCATATCAATGGAAAGC
>NZ_QSQJ01000119.1:0-930 GCF_003436715.1 Prevotella sp. TF12-30
CCTGTCAAGCAGCAGGGCGCAAACCTTTGGTACAAGTCACCGCTGAGAAACGAGAGCGAGGCATCTTTCAAGGTAAACACCACGATGAACAGTTGGTTCGATTTCGGCATGGGCAAGGGCGGCAACATCATCACCCTTGTGTCCTATCTTTACGCATCCGACAACCTGCCTTATCTTTTGGACAAGATGGAGAAGCAAACTCCCCATGTTCGTCCGACCGACTTTTCTTTTACTCAGCAAGCTACCGAGCCGAGTTTTGAGCGATTGGAAGTGAGGGAACTTAACCATCCTGCACTCCTGCGCTATCTGAGCGAGCGAAAGATTAATCTGCACATTGCCCAAAAGGAATGTGCGGAACTCCACTTCTCGCATAATGGCAAGAACTACTTCGCCATCGGCTTCAAGAACAAGTCGGGCGGTTACGAGGTTCGTAACCGATTCTTCAAGGGTTGCATGTCCCCCAAGGACATCACACATATCCGACAGCAAGGCGAGCCAAGATACTCTTGCTATGTTTTCGAGGGCATGATGGACTATCTTTCCTTTCTCTCGTTACGCATGGAGAAGTTTCCGTCTTGTCCGTCATTGGAAGCGCAGGACTACGTGATACTCAACTCCACAAGCAATGTGGACAAGGCTGTTGACGCACTCCACGGCTACGAGCGCATCAGTTGTCTGCTCGACAACGACGAGGCAGGGCGGAAGGCAACGCTTGCCATCGAGAACGCCCTCAGCTACCGTGTGAGGGATGCATCCCACTTGTACAGCGAGTACAACGACTTGAACGACTATCTGTGCGGAGTGAAATCCAAACAGTCGGTACACCAAGTACAGCCTGTTAAGCGGACTGCTCCACCTCGGAAGAAAGGCGCAGCCTTAGGTATGTAGGCGGTTCCTGCTCCAATGGCTATTCTGAACGGAAAAGCCATA
>NZ_QSQJ01000012.1:0-85214 GCF_003436715.1 Prevotella sp. TF12-30
TAATTGCCCGAACACTTTCTTTAGGAAAGTTCATAGTTTCAACTGTATATACAGTTCATTATCTTGTTTTGCTTGTGTGCAAATACGTCATACCCCATTATCAGGTGGTTATTGCGGTGAGGTCCCACCTCTTCCCATTCCGAACAGAGAAGTTAAGCTCACTTGCGCCGATGGTACTGCAATGCAATGCGGGAGAGTAGGTAGCCGCCTTCTTTTATCAAGAGCCTCAGATTTCGAAAGATTTCTGAGGCTTTTTTGTATTTTTGCAGCATGAATTGGACAGATAGGATACGGCAGGTGAAGATTTACTGGGTGATAGCAGCGGTTTTGATTGCTGTCGCCTCTTTGCTCGTGTCTCATTTCCTGGTGCGGGATCTGGCTACGGAGGAACGGAATAGGATGGAGGTATGGGCAGAAGCTATGCGCACTCTCAATAAAGCTGATGAAAATACGGATCTGAGTCTGGTGCTCAAGGTGATTAATGAAAATCATAGTATCCCTGTCATCGTGCTCGATGACCAGAATAAGGCGCAAACCTTCAGAAATGTGAAGATCGAGGGTAGGGATGAACAGGATTCCTTGCGTCAGGCTTCTCTTATCGGACAGCGACTGCTGGCTCAGGGCAAAAATATCAAGATAGAACTCGATGACTCTGCCCATGATTATCTGCAGGTTTGCTATGATGAATCGGTGATGATCCGCAGACTTTCTGCCTATCCCTATATACAATTAGGGGTCGTGCTGCTCTTTGTGGTCATCGCCATCTTTGCCCTGCTTATTTCCAAAAGGGCGGAACAGAATAAGGTTTGGGTGGGACTGTCGAAGGAAACCGCTCACCAGTTGGGTACCCCAATCTCCAGTCTGATGGCCTGGATTGAAATCCTCCGTATGAATTATCCCGATGATGAACTGATTCCTGAGATGAACCAGGATGTCAAGCGGCTACAGTTGATAGCCGACCGATTCTCCAAGATCGGTTCGCTGCCGGAGCCGGTACCAGCCAGTCTGAACGAGGTGCTGGAGCATGTCATAGCGTATATGGACCGTCGAACCTCCCGAAAGGTGCAGCTGGTGAAGGAAATGCCTTCCCATGAAGTTATCGTCAGGATGAATGCCTCCCTCTTTGAATGGGTGATCGAAAATCTCTGCAAGAATGCCGTTGATGCGATGGGAGCAGAAGGCGGACGGATTACCCTCCGCTTACTGGAAGCTTCTCATCGTGCCATCATTGAAGTAGAAGATACAGGTAAGGGAATCAGGAAGAAGGATATGAAGCATGTGTTCCGTCCCGGTTTTACGACGAAGCAGCGTGGCTGGGGACTGGGACTGTCGCTGGCGAAGCGAATCGTAGAAGAATACCATCATGGCAAGATATGGATAAAAAACAGCGAACCAGGCAAGGGTACAACCTTCAGAATCGAACTCAAGATGGAATCCTGAGCCTGAAAAAACCAGAAAACGGCAAATTATCCGAGAATAATCGGTTAATAATGAGAGATTTTAGTGATTTTTACATAAAAAATTATTTTATCTCAAAAATTATTTGTAACTTTGCAGCCCGAAACCAATATGGTATATATTGAATTATGTGTAATATAGAGTCTTTTAAGATTGATTTGAAAGCTTTGCCTCAAGGGGTAACAAACTTGGAGTTTAAGCTAGACAATGAATACTTTCAGGCAATAGACGCTCCTGATATTCAGAGAGGCGAGTTGCAGAGTAGTCTGTCCATCAACAGGACGGACGACTTCTTCGAGCTCAATTTTCACATAGAGGGAGTGGTACACATACCATGTGACATCTGTCTGGATGATATGGACCAGTCCATTGAGACCGATGACAGACTCATGGTCAAGTTCGGAGATGACTACTCAGAAGAAGATGACCTCGTGATTGTGGCCGAGAACGAAGGAATGCTCGATATCTCGTGGTTCATCTATGAATTTATAGATCTTAACATTCCCATCAAGCACGTGCATGCACCTGGAAAATGCAATCCTGCTATGATTGAAATGCTCCAACAGCATTCTGCCGCCCGAAGCGGTGAGGAAGACGAAGAATCTGTAGATCCACGATGGGCAGCTCTTTTAAAATTAAAAAAGTAAAATTCAAAAATTAAAACATTTAAAAAATTATGGCACATCCTAAAAGAAGACAGTCAAAGACACGTACACTTAAGAGAAGAACTCATGATAAGGCAGTAGCTCCTACATTGGCAGTTTGCCCTAACTGTGGTGCATATTATGTTTACCACACTGTTTGCCCAACTTGCGGATACTACAGAGGCAAGGTAGCTATCGTTAAGGAAGCAGCTGAATAATGGGTAAAATCAATGCTGTAATTACAGGTGTGGGTGGATACGTGCCTGACTACATCCTCAACAACGAGGAGTTGTCTCGCATGGTGGATACTACTGACGAGTGGATTACCACCCGTGTGGGTATCAAAGAGCGCCACATCCTTACAGAGGAAGGTCTCGGAACCAGCTACTTGGCACGTAAAGCTGCTAAGCAGTTGATTCAGAAGACTGGCGTGGATCCAGACACAATCGATGCTTTGATTGTGACAACCACAACACCTGACTACAAGTTCCCTTCTACAGCATCTATCGTCCTCGGTAAGCTCGGATTGAAGAACGCTTTCGCATTCGACTTCTCTGCAGCTTGCTGTGGATTCCTCTACACTCTCGATGTTGCGGCAAGCATGATCCAGAGTGGAAGATACAAGAAGATTATCGTCATCGGTGCAGACAAGATGTCTTCACTGGTTGACTATACCGACCGTGCTACCTGTGTGCTCTTCGGCGACGGTGCCGGTGCAGTTCTTGTAGAGGCTACAGAAGAAGAGAATGTAGGTGTTCAGAACTCATACCTTCGTACCGATGGACAAGGCTTGCCTTTCCTCCACATGAAGGCTGGTGGTTCTGTTTGCCCTCCTTCACACTTCACCGTAGATCATCGTCTGCATTATCTTTATCAGGAAGGTCGTACCGTATTCCGTTACGCAGTAACCGATATGAGCAACGACGTGATGAAGATCCTGGAGATGAACAATCTGAAGGCTGATGATGTGAACTGGGTGATTCCTCACGAGGCGAACCTCCGAATCATCGAGGCAGTGACCAAGCGTGCAGGAATTCCACTTGACAAGGTGGTAGTAAACATCGAACGTTACGGAAATACCAGTGCTGCTACAATTCCATTGGCACTCTGGGATGCTGAAAGCCAGTTGAAGAAGGGTGACAACATCATCTTCACAGCCTTCGGTGCAGGTTTCGTACATGGTGCCTCTTTCTATAAGTGGGCATACGATGGTGCTGCTTGCGGCAAGTAAGACATATCAAAAATAGGATAGAATAATTATCTATATAAGGAAACGCATCTTTCTTACTTCATCTATAATGTAATGAATAAGCAAGGATGCGTTTCTTTAGCTTAAAATCAATTTTTATCGTATGCATAAAGCAGGTTTTGTAAATATCGTGGGTAACCCTAATGTGGGTAAGAGTACGCTGATGAATCAACTGGTGGGCGAGCGTATCAGCATCGCTACCTTCAAGGCGCAGACCACTCGTCATCGTATCATGGGTATCGTGAATACCGATGATATGCAAATCGTGTTTTCGGATACCCCTGGCGTCTTGAAGCCAAACTACAAGATGCAGGAGATGATGCTCGCCTTCTCGGAGAGTGCATTGGCTGATGCCGATGTGCTGCTTTATGTTACTGATGTGATAGAGAATCCTGAGAAGAACATCGAATTCCTGGAGAAGGTGAAGAAGATGAAGATTCCGGTGCTCCTGCTCATCAACAAGATTGACCAGAGCGACCCGAAGAAGTTGGGAGATATCGTGGAAAAATGGCACTCTCTGTTGCCGAATGCCGAGATTCTTCCTATTTCTGCGAAAAACAAGTTTGGCGTGGATATGCTCCTGAAGCGTATCAAGGAGCTGTTGCCTGAGTCGCCTGCGTTCTTTGACAAGGATCAGTTGACCGACAAACCAGCCCGTTTCTTCGTATCGGAGATTATCCGTGAGAAGATTCTCCTCTACTACGACAAGGAGATTCCTTACGCTGTAGAGGTGAGAGTGGAGCGGTTCAAGGAGGATGATACCCGCATCCACATCAATGCCGTGATCTACGTAGAGCGTGACTCTCAGAAGGGAATCATCATCGGCCATCAGGGCGTGGCTCTGAAGAAGGTGAACACCGAGAGTAGAAAGGCATTGGAGAAGTTCTTCGGCAAGAAGATATTCCTGGAAACCTTCGTAAAGGTTGATAAGGATTGGCGCAGTTCTCAGCGAGAACTCGATGCCTTCGGATATAATCCGGAATAACAACTTTCTCCTCCCTGAATGTAATCGAGGGAGTGACTCTCGCCAGAGGTGCGAGGGCCGGAGCAAGGTCAGCTTCGGCAAATTATTAACTTGGATGCAGAGACCACATCCATGATACCTCCTGAAAGGAAGGAGGCGAATGACTATTTATGGCAAATTTAGTAGCAATCGTAGGTCGCCCTAACGTGGGTAAATCTACTTTATTCAATCGTTTGACTCAATCTCGTCGCGCTATCGTTAGTGATACGGCTGGTACTACCCGCGACCGTCAGTATGGTAAGTGCAGCTGGAACGGAAGAGAATTCTCTGTGGTGGATACCGGTGGTTGGGTCGTTAAATCAGATGACATTTTCGAGGATGCTATCCGCAAGCAGGTGTTGGTAGCTACAGAAGAGGCCGACCTGGTGCTCTTCCTGGTAGATGTAAACACCGGTTTGACCGACTGGGATGAGGATGTAGCTCTCATCTTGCGTCGTGCCAAGCTGCCTGTAATCCTTGTTGCCAACAAGGTGGATAACAGTGCTGAGTATTATGAGGCTGCCGAGTTCTACAAGCTGGGCTTGGGTGATCCTCAGTGTATCAGTGCTGCAACAGGTGGTGGTACGGGTGACTTGCTCGACATCATATTGGACAAGCTTCAGGATAATCCTGAGGAAGTTATTGAGGAGGATATTCCTCGTTTCGCTGTGGTAGGCCGTCCTAACGCAGGCAAGAGCAGTATCATCAATGCCTTCATCGGTGAGGATAGAAACATCGTTACCGAGATTGCCGGTACTACCCGTGACAGTATCTATACCCGTTACGATAAGTTCGGCTTCGACTTCTACCTGGTAGATACTGCCGGTATCCGCAGAAAGAACAAGGTGAGCGAGGACCTGGAATTCTATTCCGTGATGCGCTCCATCCGTGCCATCGAGAACAGTGATGTCTGCATCCTGATGCTGGATGCCACCCGTGGTATCGAGACCCAGGATATGAACATCTTCCAGCTGATCCAGAAGAACAACAAGAGTCTGGTGGTGGTAGTCAACAAGTGGGACCTGGTAGAGGAGAAGAATCAGAAGGTGATTGATACCTTCGAGAATGCCATCCGCAACCGTATGGCTCCATTCGTGGATTTCCCTATCATCTTTGCTTCTGCATTGACCAAGCAGCGTATCTTCCGTGTGCTGGAGACAGCCAAGGAGGTTTACCAGAACCGCAAGGCTCATATCGGTACTTCCAAGCTCAATGAGGTGATGCTGCCTATCATCGAGGCTTATCCACCACAGAGCGTGAAGGGTAAGTATATCAAGATCAAGTACTGTACACAGTTGCCTAACACTACGATTCCATCGTTTGTGTTCTATGCCAACCTGCCACAGTATGTAAAGGAGAACTATCGCCGCTTCCTGGAGAATAAGATCCGTGAGAACTGGTCATTGCATGGTTGTCCAATCAATATCTTCATCCGTCAGAAGTAATTGAAGCGTAATGGATAGGACGCCCTGAAAGGGCAAAAGCATCTATAAAATGAAGAAACTTTTGTTTTTTATGATATTCAGCATGGGGTTGGGACTTTCTTCCTGCAAGGAGGAGAGTCCTGACCCTGGCTATTTGGCAGGTATCGCAGCCAAGGGATATTACGACCTGCTCCTGGAAGGAAAGTATGAGGAGTATGTGGCTGGTTTCAACCAACCTTACCGTATTCCGAAAGGATATCACGAACAGCTGGTGCTTAATGCGGAAATGTATGTGGAGCAGCAGCAGAAAGAGCATGCAGGCATGAAGAAGATTAATGTGCTGAATGCCAAGGCTGATACCGCCCGCCATGTGGCTGATGTCTTCCTGCAGGTGGCTTATGGAGACAGTACCAAGGAACAGATCGTGGTTCCGATGGTAGAGGTGAAAGGTGAATGGAAAATGAGATAAGTATCCGATTTCAATAAAAAAAGCTATCTGCTTGCTGGCAGATAGCTTTTTTTATTGAAATCGGATTTGAAACTTTCTGTTTCTCTGTTTTATTTCTTCCCTTTCATTTCCACTTCCTTCACCTTTCTGAAGAGGTCGGAAGCGAAGACGAGGTCGTTGAGCTGTTCGTTGGTAGAAGACATCACCTGGTCTTTGTTGCCCTGCCATTCCTTGTGACCCTTGCAGATGAAGCAGATGTTCTCACCGATACCCATCACAGAGTTCATATCGTGGGTATTGATGATGGTTGTCATATTGTAATCCTTGGTGATGCCCGAAAGGAGTTCGTCGATGACGAGCGAAGTCTTTGGGTCGAGACCAGAGTTCGGTTCATCGCAGAAGAGATATTTCGGATTCATCACGATGGCACGGGCGATGGCAACACGTTTCTGCATACCACCCGAGATTTCGCCAGGGTATTTCTGCTGGGCGTCTATCAGGTTGACGCGGTCGAGACATTCCTGTGCTCTCTTCACACGTTCCCTGTAATTCATATTCGAGAACATATCAAGGGGGAACATCACGTTCTCCAGCACATTGAGCGAGTCGAAGAGGGCTGCGCTCTGGAAAATCATACCCATCTCGCGTCGCATCATCACCTTCTCCTTCTTGCTCATCTGTACGAAGTCGCGGCCGTCGTAGAGTACCTTTCCGCTGGTAGGTTCGAGGAGTCCGACAAGGTTCTTCATCAACACGGTCTTTCCCGAACCACTCTGTCCGATGATGAGGTTGGTCTTTCCCGTTTCAAATTTCACACTGATATTATCGAGTACGGTCTTGTCGCCGAAAGCTTTTGTAAGATTTTGAACTTCTATCATAGCCAGAGTCTTTAAGAGAGTAATTGAGTAAGGAACACATCCGAGAAGAGGATGAGAACGCTGGAGCAAACCACGGCATCGGTGGAAGCTTTACCTACCTCTACCGAACCACCTTCCACGGTGTATCCAAAGTAGGAGGAAACACTGGAGATGATGAATGCGAAGAAGAGACTCTTGATGATACTCATCCACACAAACCACTGGTTGAAGGAATGCTGGAGTCCCAGGGTAAGGTCATCCGGCGGGAGAATATGTCCGATGAATGCCGTACCGTATGCACCGATGATACCCATCAGAGATGAGAAGATGACGAGGAAAGGCATGATGGTGACCAGACCGAGAATCTTTGGCAGCACCAGATAGCATGCAGAGTTGACACCCATGATGTCGAGTGCATCGATCTGCTGGGTTACTCGCATGGTACCCAGCTCGGAAGCGATGTTGGAACCCACCTTTCCGGCGAGGATGAGGCACATGATACTGGAAGAGAACTCCAGCAGCATGATTTCTCGGGTGGTATAACCCGAAACCCATCGAGGCATCCATGGACTCTGGATGTTCAGTTTCATCTGGATACAGATAACTGCACCGATGAAGAATGAGATGAGGAGTACGATGCCGATGGAATCGACTCCCAGCTGAGACATTTCCTTGATATATTGCTTGAGGAACATGCGCATACGTTCTGGTCGCGAGAACGAGCGGCCCATCAATATCAAATATTTACCGAAGGTGGTAAGCCATTTTTCTATTATCATGTCAATATTCTATGAATTTTGCTGCAAAATTAAGCAAAATCCTCTAAAAAACTGCAATATTATGAATAGTTTTAGTTTTTTAAGGTGATATTTCCCCGTTTTTTATTATTTTTGCAGTCAAATTAGCTAATTATGGACGAAATAATGAATTCAGAGCAGCAGTCTTCTGACGGCAGATTAGTGCTGCGAACAGAAGGACTGGTAAAGCGCTATGGCAAGCGAACCGTTGCCAATGGCGTAACCATCAATGTAAAGCAAGGTGAGATTGTGGGCTTGCTCGGACCGAATGGTGCGGGTAAGACTACTTCATTCTATATGACCACCGGACTGGTGGTACCTAATGAGGGACATGTCTATTTGGGTGATCAGGAAATTACCAAGTTTCCTGTGTATAAGCGTGCCCGTGCCGGAATCGGCTATCTGCCACAGGAGGCGAGCGTATTCCGCAAGATGAGTGTGGAAGACAATATCATGTCGGTGCTTGAGATGACCGGCAAGCCAAGAGCCTATCAGCTTGAGAAACTGGAGAGCCTGATCAAGGACTTCGACCTGCAGAAGGTTCGCAAGAACCTGGGCGACCAGCTTTCCGGAGGTGAGCGCCGAAGAGTGGAAATCGCCCGTTGTCTTGCCAACGATCCTAAGTTCATCATGCTCGATGAGCCATTCGCCGGAGTCGATCCTATCCAGGTAGAGGAAATCCAGCATATCGTTTGGAAACTGAAGTACCGCAACATCGGAATCCTCATTACCGACCACAATGTGGATGAGACACTTACCATCACCGACAGAGCCTATCTGCTCTTCGAAGGCCGTATCCTTTTCCAGGGTACTCCGGAGGAGCTGGCAGAAAACAAGACAGTGAAGGAGAAGTACCTTACAACCAGCTTTGTGCTTAGAAAGAAGGACTTCCAGCTGCTGGATGAGCAGAAAAAAGCAAGAGATAAGGAGTAATTAGGTTAAAAAAACAAATTTTTCTCTTATATATTAGGTATATCGGCTAAAAATGCGTAATTTTGCAAGCCGATTGTGTAAAAGGCTTATCCTGGAGCGTCAGGGAGAGCCTGAACCGATTGAACAAGATAATAATTAATTAATAAAAATAAAAAATCAAGATGAAAGTTTCATTTGAAAATCCTGACAAGATTAATGGTCTTATGACTCTCGTTGTAGAGGAGGCAGACTATAAGAACGAAGTCGAGAAGACATTGAAAGATTACCGTAAGAAGGCTAATGTTCCAGGTTTCCGTCCTGGTCAGGCTCCTATGGGTATGATTAAGCGCCAGTTCGGTGCATCTGTAAAGATGGAGGCCATCAACAAGCTCGTTGGCCAGGAGATTTACAAGTATGTACAGGACAACAATATCCAGATGCTCGGCGAGCCTCTCCCATCAGAGAAGCAGGAGCCAGCTGACCTGGAGAAGGATACAACCTTCACATTCATGTTCGACATCGCTGTTGCACCTGAGTTCAAGGTTACTCTCAACGGTCGCGACAAGGTTGATTACTATAACATCAAGGTTGACGACAAGATCCTCGACCAGCAGGTAGAGATGTACGCTCAGCGTGCAGGTAGCTACGAGAAGGGCGAGAAGTATGAGGAGAACGACCTTTTGAAGGGTGATATCCGTGAGCTCGACGAGAACGGTAACACCAAGGAAGGTGGTATCACTGTTGAGGGTGCTATCCTGATGCCTAGCTACATCAAGGTAGAGGAGCAGAAAAATCTCTTCAATGACGCTAAGGTGGGTGATGTAATCACTTTCAACCCTAAGAAGGCTTACCCAGAGAACGATACAGAGGTTTCTTCTCTCTTGAAGATCGAGCGTGAGGCTGTTGCTGACTTGGAGTCTGAGTTCAGCTTCCAGATCACAGAGATCCAGCGCTTCAAGAAGCACGAGATTAACGAGGAGCTCTTCAAGCAGGTATTCGGTGAGGATACAGACGTGAAGGACGAGGCTGCTTTCCGTGCTAAGATTGCTGAGGGCTTGCAGGAGCAGTTGGTAAACGACTCTGACTACAAGTTCATCCTCGACGTTCGTGAGCACTGCGAGAAGAAGGTTGGCGAGTTGACATTCCCAGATGCACTCTTGAAGCGCATCATGTTGGCTAACAACAAGGATAAGGGTGAGGAGTTCGTAGAGAAGAACTACGAGCAGAGCATCAAGGAGTTGACATGGCACCTCATCAAGGAGCAGCTCATCAAGGCTCAGGATATCAAGGTGAACGACGAGGATATCAAGGAGACCGCTAAGGAGGCAGCTCGTGCACAGTTCGCTCAGTATGGTATGACAAACATCCCAGAGGAGTATATCGAGAACTATGCTAACGAGATTCTCAAGAAGGGTGACTCTGTTGACGCATTGGTAGATCGCTCTATCGACCGTAAGTTGGCTGCAGCCCTCAAGGGTGCTGTTAAGCTCAACGAAAAGGAGATTTCTGTAGAGGATTTCAACAAGATGATGCAGGAATAACACTTTTTTGAAAAAAAACTTCAAATAATTACGAGGTTATCGGCTTTTTTTATTATCTTTGTTCCACCGAATGAGATAATGAGGTCGATAACCTCGTTTTTTGTTCCTTATTTTGAAGAAAAAAGTAATATAGATATGAACGATTTTAGAAAATATGCTACCAAGCATCTTGGTATGAATGGGATGGTGCTTGACGACGTGATGAAGTCGCAGGCTAAGTATTTGAACCCTTATATCTTGGAGGAGCGTCAGTTGAACGTTACCCAGATGGACGTGTTCTCTCGCTTGATGATGGACCGTATCATCTTCCTGGGTACAGAAATTGATGATTATACTGCCAACACCCTGCAGGCACAGCTGCTCTATCTCGACTCTGTAGATAGCGGCAAGGATATTTCCATCTATCTGAACAGTCCTGGCGGTAGTGTTACTGCCGGTCTGGGTATCTATGATACTATGCAGTTTATTACCAGTGATGTAGCTACCATCTGTACAGGTATGGCTGCTTCCATGGCTGCCGTATTGCTCGTTTCAGGTCAGGAAGGCAAGCGTTCTGCCTTGCCACATAGCCGTGTGATGATTCACCAGCCATTGGGTGGTGTTCAGGGTCAGGCTTCTGATATCGAGATCGAGGCTCGTGAGATCCTGAAGATGAAGAAGGAACTCTATACCATCATCTCTGAGCACTCTCATACTCCATACGACAAGGTTTATGCTGATAGCGACCGTAACTACTGGATGACTGCAGAGGAGGCTAAGGAGTATGGTATGATTGATAATATCCTGGTACGTAAGTAACGGATTTCAAGATTGCTATATATATAATAAGGTATAAAGAAGAAAAAGGAAAAGACATTATGCCAAAGAAAGCATGTAGCTTCTGTGGAAGAAGCGAGAATGAAGTGAAGTTGTTGATCACGGGTATCAATGGCTTTATCTGTGAGGAGTGCGCCAAGCAGGCATTTGAGATAGTGCAGCAGACTGGCGTATTGAATCCAAAGGGCGATGACGCGAAGTTTGCCTTGAAGCAGGTGCCAAAGCCTATGGAGATCAAGGAATATCTCGATGAATATATCATCGGACAGGAACAGGCCAAGCGTCATCTTGCCGTTGCTGTCTATAATCACTATAAGCGTCTGCAGCAGCCTGAGGATAAGGAAGGCGTGGAAATCGAAAAGAGCAACATCATCATGGTGGGTAGTACCGGTACCGGTAAGACATTGCTGGCACGTACCATTGCCAAGTTGCTCGATGTACCTTTCACCATCGTGGATGCTACGGTATTTACCGAGGCTGGTTATGTAGGTGAGGATGTGGAGAGTATCCTCTCCCGTCTGCTCCAGGTAGCCGACTATAATGTGGAGGCTGCCCAGCGTGGTATCGTCTTCATCGACGAGATTGACAAGATTGCCCGCAAGAGCGACAATCCATCTATCACCCGCGACGTAAGTGGAGAGGGTGTACAGCAGGGACTTTTGAAACTCCTGGAGGGAACCATGGTGAACGTACCGCCAAAGGGTGGACGCAAGCATCCTGATCAGGATTACATCCATGTGGATACCAAGAATATCCTCTTTATCTGCGGTGGTGCCTTCGACGGTATCGAGCGCAAGATTGCTCAGCGCCTGAATACCCACGTGGTAGGCTACAACTCAGTACAGAATGTAGCCAAGGTAGATAAGAAGGATCTGATGAAGTACATCCTGCCACAGGATTTGAAGTCATTCGGTCTGATCCCTGAAATCATCGGTCGTCTGCCTGTGCTCACCTATCTCAATCCTTTGGATAGAGATGCGCTGCGCAAGATCCTGGTAGAGCCAAAGAACTCTATCGTGAAGCAGTATATGAAGCTCTTCGAGATGGATGGCATCAAGCTCAGCTTTACAGAGGAAGCACTCGACTTCATGGTAGATAAGGCTGTGGAGTATAAGTTGGGTGCCCGTGGACTTCGTTCTATCGTAGAGGCAGTGATGACCGATGCGATGTTTGAGGTACCATCCAAGAAGATCAAGAAGTTTGAAGTGACATTGGATTATGCCAAGGGACAGCTCGACAAGGCTCATCTTGGACAGCTGGAGTCTGCGTAAGAAGGATTCCGGCAAGCATCATTCTTTGTAAATATCATCAAATCAGTTGGGAGAGAATCCCGGCTGATTTCTATATACCATATAAAGACATATAAAATTAAAGTTGGATATGACGGAACAGGTAAATCTTACAGAACAGTTGAAACATTATTTCGGTTTCGATTCGTTTAAAGGCGAGCAGGAATCTATCATCAGGAACCTGATGGAAGGCAACGATACGTTTGTGTTGATGCCTACTGGTGGTGGCAAGAGCTTGTGTTATCAGCTTCCATCCTTGATCATGGATGGAACAGCTATTGTTATCTCACCACTGATTGCCCTGATGAAGAATCAGGTGGATGTGATCAATGGACTGAGCGAAGACGATGGCGTGGCTCACTATCTGAATTCATCTCTGAACAAATCGGCCATTGAGAAGGTGAAGGGCGACATATTGAGTGGCAAGACCAAGCTCCTCTATGTGGCACCGGAATCTCTGACCAAGGAAGATAATGTAGAGTTCTTGAAGACCATCAAAATCTCTTTCTATGCCGTGGATGAGGCACACTGTATCTCTGAGTGGGGACATGATTTCCGCCCAGAGTACCGACGCATACGCCCTATCATCAACGAAATAGGCAAGGCACCGGTCATTGCCCTTACGGCAACGGCTACCGACAAGGTGCGTACAGACATCAAGAAAAACCTCGGCATCGTGGATGCCAGGGAATTCAAGAGTTCCTTCAACCGTGCGAATCTCTTCTACGAGGTGCGCCAGAAAACCAACGACATCGATCGCCAGATTATCATGTTTATCCGTCAGCATCCAGGTAAGAGTGGCATCATCTATTGTCTGTCCAGAAAGAAAGTGGAAGAACTGGCTGAAGTACTCAAGGCAAACGATATCAAGGCTGCTCCTTATCATGCAGGTCTGGATTCTGCAACCCGTTCGCAGACTCAGGACGACTTCCTGATGGAGCGTATCGATGTCATCGTGGCGACTATCGCCTTCGGTATGGGTATTGACAAGCCGGATGTAAGATTTGTCATCCACTATGATATTCCAAAGAGTCTGGAAGGTTACTATCAGGAGACCGGTCGTGCCGGACGCGATGGAGGAGAAGGTATCTGCATCGCTTTCTATGCACGCAAGGATTTGAGAAAACTGGAGAAATTCATGGAGAACAAGCCTGTGGCTGAACAGGATATCGGCCGACAGCTCCTGCAGGAGACTGCCGCATACGCTGAATCATCTGTCTGCCGCCGCAAGATGCTGCTCCATTATTTCGGAGAAGAATATGATGTGGAAAACTGCCACAATTGCGACAACTGTCTGCATCCTTCCGTGAAGTTTGAGGCTAAGGATGCCCTGGTTGTGGTTTTGGAGGCTGTGGCTGCCGTGAAGGAAAACTTCCGTCAGGAGTACATCATCGATTTCGTGAAAGGCCGTGCCACCGACGACATTGTTTCCCACAAGCACGACAACCTGGAAGAGTT
This sequence comes from Prevotella sp. TF12-30, assembly GCF_003436715.1. Taxonomy (NCBI): domain Bacteria; kingdom Pseudomonadati; phylum Bacteroidota; class Bacteroidia; order Bacteroidales; family Prevotellaceae; genus Prevotella; species Prevotella sp. TF12-30. The sequence goes on from NZ_QSQJ01000012.1 coordinate 13,897, forward strand.
TGGTGCCGGTGAGGATATGGATGCCAAGGTATGGAATCCGGTAATCCGCCAGGCATTGATAGCCGGTTATCTCAAGAAGGATGTAGAGAACTACGGACTCTTGAAGTTGACTGCCGCCGGCAAGCGCTATCTGAAGAATCCAACCTCTTTCATGATCGTTGCCGACAAAGAGTTTAAGGACGATTATGTAGAGAGTGCTCACGAAGGCAGTAACAACGGAGAAGCACTGGATCCAACTCTCTTCGCCATGTTGAAAGACCTGCGCAAGAGTGTGGCGAAAAAGCGCAAGTTGCCACCATACGTCATCTTCCAGGATGTATCTCTGGAGCAGATGGCTACCATGTATCCGCACGACTTGCAGGAGTTGCAGAACATCCAGGGCGTGGGAGCTGGTAAGGCAAAGCGTTATGGCAAGGAATTCTGTAAGCTGATCCAGAACTATTGTGTAGAAAATGAAATCGAGCGACCAGAGGAGTTGCGCGTGAAGACCGTTGCCAAGAAGTCATTGCTCAAGGTGAATATCATCCAGAGCATCGACCGACAGATCGACCTCGAAGATCTTGCCAGCGCCAAAGGTTTGGAGTTCGCTGATCTCTTGGACGAAATTGAGGCAATCGTGTATAGCGGAACCAAGTTGAATATCGATTATTTCATCGAAGACAGGATGGATGACGACAAGATCGACGACATCTATGACTACTTCATGGAGAGCGAAACAGACGACTTGGATGCGGCACTCGATGAGTTGGATGAAGACTACACAGAAGAGGACATTCGACTGATTAGAATCAAGTTTTTGTCCGAACAAGCCAACTAATCACGTTAAATAGCATTAATAAGGTGAGATTTTCGTAAAAAGCGAACTCTATCTGAGAAATTATTGCTAAATTTGCACGCAATAAATTTTTAAAGGTTACAATATGTCATCATTTGTTGCAGATAAAATTGTAATGGACGGTCTCACTTACGACGACGTCCTTCTGATCCCTGCTTATTCAGAGGTACTACCAAAACAGGTAGAGTTGAAAACCAAGTTCTCTCGTAACATCGAGTTGAACGTTCCATTCGTTACAGCAGCGATGGACACCGTTACCGAGGCTTCAATGGCGATTGCTATCGCCCGCGAAGGTGGTATTGGTGTCATCCACAAGAACATGACCATCGAGGAGCAAGCTCGTCAGGTGGCTATCGTGAAGCGTGCTGAGAATGGTATGATTTATGACCCTGTCACCATCCGTCGTGGCAGTACAGTGAAGGATGCGCTGGATATGATGCACGACTATCATATCGGTGGTATTCCAGTGGTGGATGACGAGAATCATCTCGTTGGTATCGTGACCAACCGTGACCTTCGTTTCGAGCGTCACATGGACAAGAAGATTGATGAGGTAATGACCAGCGAGAACCTGGTTACCACTCACATCCAGACCGACTTGGTTGCCGCAGCTTCCATCTTACAGGAGAACAAGATTGAGAAGCTCCCTGTAGTTGATAATGAGAATCGCTTGGTAGGTTTGATCACTTACAAGGACATCACCAAGGCTAAGGACAAGCCAATGGCTTGCAAGGATGCCAAGGGTCGCCTTCGCGTGGCTGCCGGTGTTGGTGTTACAGTTGATACCTTGGACCGTGCCAAGGCTCTGGTTGAGGCTGGTGCTGATGCCATCGTTATTGATACTGCTCATGGTCACTCTAAGGGTGTTGTTGAGAAGCTCAAGCAGGTTAAGGCTGCCTTCCCACAGGTAGATGTAGTAGTAGGTAACGTTGCTACCGGCGAGGCTGCCAAGTATTTGGTAGAGAATGGCGCTGATGGCGTAAAGGTAGGTATCGGCCCTGGTTCTATCTGTACTACCCGTGTCGTTGCCGGTGTAGGTGTGCCTCAGTTGAGTGCTGTTTATGATGTATATTCTGCCTTGAAGGGTACAGGCGTTCCTTTGATTGCCGATGGCGGTTTGCGCTATTCTGGTGACGTAGTGAAGGCTCTGGCTGCTGGTGGTAGCTGCGTAATGATCGGTTCATTGGTAGCTGGTACTGAGGAGAGCCCTGGCGATACTATCATCTTCAACGGCCGTAAGTTCAAGAGCTACCGCGGTATGGGTTCTCTCGAGGCTATGGAGCAGAAGAATGGTTCTAAGGACCGTTACTTCCAGGGTGATACCAAGGATGCCAAGAAGCTTGTACCAGAGGGTATCGCAGGTCGTGTTCCTTACAAGGGAACTGTACAGGAGGTTATCTACCAGTTGATTGGTGGTTTGCGTTCTGGTATGGGTTACTGTGGTGCTGCTACTATCGAGAACTTGCACAACGCTAAGTTTGCCCGCATTACAAATGCCGGCGTATTGGAGAGCCACCCACATGATATCACTATCACCAGTGAGGCTCCTAATTACAGCCGCCCAGAATAATTATTTGAAAAGTAATATGAGATTTTATGCGCTTTTTGCAGCTATGCTCCTTTCGGGGAGCATAGCTTTTGCTCAAAACGATGACCCTACTATCATGACTATCAATGGTCAGCCTGTCAGTCGTTCGGAATTTGAATATTCTTATAACAAAAACAATTCCGAGGGCGTGATTGACAAGAAGACAGTCAATGAGTATGTTGACCTATTTGTTAATTACAAACTTAAGGTTTTGGCGGCATTGGATGCCCATATCGATACAACGGCTTCTTTCAAACAGGAGTTCCTGCAGTATCGTGACCAGCAGGTACGTCCGGCGATGATCAGTTCGGGAGATGTGGAGGCGGAAGCGCAGAAAATTTACGAAGAAACGAAACAACGTGTCAGTAAGTCGGGCGGAATGGTTCATCCTGCCCACATATTGATCCGTTTGGGACAGAAAGCCTCTGCTGCAGACCAGGAGAATGCGCGACAGAAGGCTCAATCTATCTATCAGGCTCTATGCAAAGGGGGCGATTTCGCCGGATATGCCAGAAAGTATTCTGATGACCATGGTTCTGCCGTCAAGGGTGGAGACATCTCCTGGATATCAAGAGGGCAGACGGTGAAGACTTTTGAGGATGCTGCGTTCTCACTCAAGGTGGGAGAAATCAGCAAGCCAATCCTCTCGGAGTTTGGCTATCACATCATCAAGCTGATGGGAAAGCAGGACTTCTATCCTTATGATTCGGTGAAGAACGATATCCTTCGTTTCATCGATGCCAAGGGAATCAGAGAAAGAATCATCAACGAAAAGTTGGATTCCATTGCCAGGACGTTGCCTGCGGGAAGTGACCGTGAAACCGTCTTGGATCAGAAAACTTCAGAATTGTCGGCTCACGACAAGAATCTGAAATATCTTGTGCAGGAGTATCACGACGGATTGCTGCTCTATGAAATCAGCAACCGGATGGTATGGGAGAAAGCGGCGAATGATGAACAGGCACAAGCTGCTTATTTTGCCAAGAACAAGAAGAAATACAGATGGGAGCATCCCCGCTTCAAGGGTATTGCTTACCATACAAAGGATGCTGCCGACGTGGCAGCGGTCAAGAAATGCGTAAAGGGTAAGCCTTTCAGCCAATGGGCAGAGTTGCTTCGAAGGAAGTTTAATGCCGATTCGGTGGTGCGTGTCCAGGTGGAGGAAGGAATCTTCAAAAAGGGAGATCATCCTGTAGTGGATTCACTGGTGTTCAAGACAAGCGCCAAGGTAGAGAAGGTTAAAGGATATCCTTACGATGCTACATTCGGAAAGATTCTCAAGAAGGGACCTAAGGAATACACAGATGTGAAAGCCTGGGTGATAGCCGACTATCAGGACCAGCTGGAGAAGGAATGGGTGGCAACATTAAGAAAGAAATATCAGTTTGTGGTGTACCCTGAGGTATTAGCCACGGTAAACAAACATTAAACATAAAATTCAAGCAGAATACAGATCTATGAAGACTGGATATAAAATGAGTCTGGCGTTTATCGCATTGCTCCTTATCATGGGCATGAGCGCAAGCGCCTCACATATGGGCATGAGTCGCCATGCTTCGGTTGCCGACAGTGATTCGGCAAAGTTGGAAGCGGTGAACGACTCGCAGTCAATCGACCCGGGAAGTATTGTTGACGAGGTGATCTGGGTAGTTGGAGATGAGGCTATCCTCAAGTCTGACGTCGAGGTTACCCGCTTGCAGTCGGAGGCAGATGGCATCAAGTTCGTCGGCGATCCAGACTGTTCTATTCCTGAGCAGATTGCCGTGCAGAAACTTTTCCTGCACCAGGCAGCCATCGACAGTATCGAGGTGTCTGAGTCGGAAGTCATGCAGGGCATCGACGACCAGATCAACTATTGGGTTTCCATGATTGGATCCCGTGAGAAGCTGGAGGAATACCGTAAGCAGAGCATCACCCAGATGCGCCAGCAGATGCATGATGATTTCAAGAACCGCCAGCTCATCCAGAAGATGAAGCAGGAACTGGTGAAGGATATCAAGGTTTCTCCTGCGCAGGTACGTAAGTATTTCAATGACTTGCCTACAGACAGTATTCCATTCGTTCCTACAGAGGTGGAGGTAGAGATTCTTACCATGCAGCCTCGTATTCCTATGGAAGAAATCAGCCGTGTGAAGAACCAGTTGCGTGACTTCACCGACCGTGTGAATAAGGGTGAGACTACTTTCGCTACTTTGGCTCGCTTGTACAGTGAAGACCCGGGTTCTGCCCGAATGGGTGGTGAGATGGATTATATCGGACGTGGTATGTTGGATCCTGCATTTGCCAATGTGGCATTCAACCTGACTGACCCAAAGAAGATTTCCAAGATTGTGGAGTCTGAGTTCGGTTATCACATCATCCAGTTGATTGATAAGCGAGGTGACAAGATTAAGTGCCGTCATATCCTGCTCAAGCCAAAGGTTTCACAGGAGGCTATCGACAAGTCTATCGGTCGTCTGGATTCCATCGGTAATGATATCCGTGCCAAGAAGTTTACCTTCGAGGCAGCCGTAGAGGCATTGTCTGATGACAAGGATACCCGCAACAACAAGGGATTGATGGCAAATACAGCCCAGGCAGACAACCGTACCTCTAAGTTCCAGATGAAGGATCTTCCTACAGAGGTGGCACGTGTGGTAGATACCATGAAGGTAGGCCAGATTTCTGCACCTTTTACCATGGTCAACAGCAAGGGCAAGACTACCTGCGCCCTGATCAAGTTGGTGAGCAGGGTAGAGGGGCATAGAGCTACCATTACTGAAGATTTCCAGGTAATGAAGGATGTCGTCCTTGCCAAGGAAAGAGAAAAAACGTTGCATGACTGGGTGGTTGACAAGATTAAGAAGACCTACGTTCGTATGAACGATCGCTACAAGAATTGCAATTTTGAATATCAAGGTTGGGTTAAATGATCAATAACAAGCAACATAATATTAACAAGAACGGGCATAGAATCTTTTTCATATTGATTCTATGCCTATTTGGGTTTTGTCTGGTGCAGGCTATGCAGGCACCTAGAAAGAAACACAAGAAGCGCCCGGAGGGTGAGAGAGTCTATCTTCTTCACGCCGATGAGTTGCGCTATGATATGTTTGGCAGAAACCCTGATGCCCAGATTGTAAAGGGCAAGGTTTCGTTTATGCACCAGGGAGGTCATCTCACCTGCGACAGTGCCTATTTCTATCAGGGTACCAACTCTGTGAAGGCTTTCGGTCATGTGCATTACCGTCAGGGTGATACCTTGTCGCTTACCTGCGAGAGGGCTGAATATGATGGTATGATGCAGATGATGCATGCCCGCAGAAATGTGGTACTGCACCATCGCAGACAGACCCTGAAGACAGACAGTCTGGATTTTGACCGCCTGTATAACATGGCGAACTTCTTTGACGGAGGTACGCTTATCGACGGTAAGGACCGACTGGTTTCCGACTGGGGAGAATATCATACCGAGACCCGAGAGGCAAAGTTTGTCTTCAATGTGAAGTTGCGCAGTGGTAAGGATGTGGTTACCACCGATACCTTGTATTATGACGTTCCAACCTCTACCGCCCACATGGTGGGACCTTCCAAGATTGTTTCCGGTTCCAGCGTGGTGCATACGGCAGATGGTTATTATGATACCAAGACCGATAAGGCTAAGCTCTTCGGCCGTTCTACCTTGGTGGATAAGGATAAGTCGATTACCGGTGACAGTCTCTACTATGTCAAGAATGGCGAGAGCACGGGTTATGGCAATGTTGTATATGTGGATAAGAAGAATAAGAATTCTCTTACCTGCAACTATCTCCGTTATAATGAGAAGACGGGAATGGGATTCGCTACCAAGCGACCTGTAGCCATCGACTATTCTCAAAAAGATACGTTGTGGATGCATTCAGATACAATGCGCATCTATACCTATCATATCAATACCGATTCGGTATATCGCAAGGTGCATGCCTATCCGCATGTCCGTGCTTTCCGCAACGATATGCAGGCTATCTGCGATTCTCTGGTCTTCAATTCCAAGGATTCCTGTATGACGATGTATAAGGATCCTGTTATCTGGAATGCCAACCGGCAGATGCTCGGTGAGGAAATCAGAGCTTATATGGCAGACTCCACCATCCGCTTTGCCCATGTCATCGGTCAGGCTCTCTCTATCGAACAGATGCCAGACAGCGTACATTATAATCAGATTACTTCTTCCGAGATGAAGTCCTATTTCGAAAAGGGAGAAATGAAGATGACGGAAGCGATCGGCAATGTGCAGACGGTCTATTATATGACCAACGACAAGGACAGTTCCCTGGTGGGACTCAACTATCTGGAGACCGATACCATGCGTATGTATCTGGGAGCAGCCAGAAAGTTGGATAAGATCTGGACCAATAAGTTCACCAGTACCATGTATCCGATTACCCAGGTTCCGCCAGCCAAGTATAAGTTACCTAACTTTGCGTGGTTTGAGGACCTCCGACCAACGGATAAGAATAATATTTTTGTATGGCGTGGCAAGTCGAGTGGCACGGAGTTGAAATCCTTCAAGCGCCATGAGGCACCTTTGCAATCCCTGAAGAAGGAACCTCTCAAGGAGGACAAGGAGAAGGCTGAAGCTGAGACTGCATCTGGGAAAACAGACAAGGAGGCATCCAAGAGTGCATCCAAGACAGCTCCTAAGAAAACTGTTCGTGCAGCTTCCAGAAAAATCTCAAAGGTAGCGCCAAAAGTTACCAAGAAAAACAAACGTAAATAAAAAAAAAAAACGACGATGAGTGATGTCATCCAACTTTTACCAGATTCTGTTGCCAATCAGATAGCAGCAGGAGAAGTGATACAGCGACCAGCTTCTGTCATCAAGGAGCTGGTGGAGAATGCTGTTGATGCCGGCGCCAGGAATATTCAGGTGGTCGTGGTGGATGCGGGTCGCACCAACATCCAGGTCATTGATGATGGCAAGGGAATGTCGGAGACGGATGCCCGCCTTGCCTTTGAGCGCCATTCCACCTCTAAGATCCGTAAGGCAGACGATCTCTTTGCCCTCCGTACGATGGGATTCCGAGGAGAGGCTTTGGCATCTATTGCTGCCGTGGCACAGGTGGAACTCAAGACCCGTCAGGAATCTGACGAGATAGGTACCCTCGTAGCCATATCGGGTTCCCGGTATGAGCGTCAGGAACCTTGTGCCTGTCCTGTGGGAACCAACTTTTCTGTGAGCAATATCTTCTACAATGTTCCTGCCCGCCGTAAATTCCTGAAATCGAATTCTACCGAGCTCAATAACATCCTTACCGCTTTTGAGCGCATTGCCTTGGTGAATCCGCAGATTTCGTTTACTCTGCACAGCAATGGCACAGAAGTGTTCAATCTTCGTGCTGCCAATCTGCGCCAGCGTATCCTGGATGTGTTTGGCAAGAAGTTCAATCATGATCTCTTGCCCGTCAATGTTGAGACAACCATGTGCAAGGTTTCCGGATTTGCCGGCAAACCGGAGGCTGCCCGCAAGAAGGGAGTGCATCAGTTCTTCTTTGTGAACGGCAGATACATGAAGCATCCTTATTTCAACAAGGCGGTGATGGCGGCTTACGACCGCCTGATTCCAGTAGGAGAGCAGGTGCCTTACTTCCTCTATTTCGAGGTGAATCCTAAGGATATCGATGTGAACATCCATCCTACCAAGACCGAAATCAAGTTTGAGAATGAGCAGGCTATCTGGCAGATTCTCTCGGCAGCCGTGAAGGAGAGCATCGGTATGTTTAATGATGTACCGACCATCGACTTCGATACCGAGGACAAGCCGGAAATTCCGATGTTCAATCCGGAAGAGATTCCTTCGGCATCGGCTCCGAAGATCAGCGTCAATCCGGGATATAATCCTTTCAAGACTCGTCCTACTACTACGGCGAAGCCTGTTGGAGCCAGTTTCCCTGGACCTTCCAGTACCAAACCGGAGATAGACCAGAACTGGGAACAGCTTTACGAGGGGTTGAAAGACCAGGATGAACAGCAGCATACGATGGATCTCTTTGATGAACCCGAACAGGCTACTGCTGCAGGTACTACTGCTAACAGTATTATAGCCGAGAAGTCGCCATCCCATTATCAGTATAAAGGCAAGTATATCATGACCGCCGTGAAATCGGGATTGATGATCATCGACCAGCATCGTGCCCATGTGCGTATCCTGTTCGAACAGTATCTCAAGCAGCTTGCCGAGCGCACCTTCCATTCCCAGAAGGTTCTCTTCCCGGAAGTGGTGCAGTTCCCGATGTCGGAGAAGGTAATCTTCGAAAAGATCTTGCCGGAAATGAACGGGATGGGATTTGAATTGGAAGATCTGGGAGGTGGCAGCTATGCCGTCAACTCCGTACCTGCCGGTCTGGAAGGTATGAATCCGGTAAGACTGGTGCAGGATATGGTATCCAGTGCTGTGGAGAAAGGAGTCTCTGCCATGGATGAAATCAACCAAGCCCTGGCTCTTTCGCTTGCCCGTCAAGCAGCGATACCGCACGGACAGGTGTTGAGCAATGAGGAGATGGAAGGATTGGTCAATGGACTTTTCGCCTGTGAGAATGTGAACTATACTCCTGATGGCAAGTCGGTGCTCTGCATCCTTCAGCAGCAGGAAATAGAGCATCTCCTGGGATAGAGGCTTCCATCATCAAGGAATGCTATATATAATATCGAAGATTGCTATATATAATAAGGTGTAGTTAAACTGAAAGTTAAAAATAGAAAGGTATGAAAAAGATATTAGCTTTGCTGGCTTTGGCCAGTGTTTCTATGGGAAGTTTTGCTCAGGACGTGGTTCCTGAAGAAAAATATAGTATTGCCACCAATTCTTTTGGCAGCAATTGGTTCGTGCAGGCTGGTTTGGACTGGAATGCATGGTATTCTGCCGAAGAGAGAGGACACGATCTGTCGAAGAGTCCTTTCAAGAAGTTCCGCAGCAATCCGGGCATCTCCCTGGCTTTCGGCAAGTGGTTTACGCCAGGTATCGGTCTTCGTACCAAGATTCAGGGATTCTGGGGAAAGAAGGTGGATGCCGACTGGAACGAGGATACCAACGAGGGCAATGGCAATAAGTATTGGGTAGCCAATGAGCAGGTGATGTTCAACCTTACCAACCTTTTCAAGGGTTATAAGGAAGAGCGCGTCTGGAACATGATGGCGTTTGCCGGTGCCGGTGTGGGCCGCTCGATGACTCACAACAACTATGCCATGAATTACAGTCTGGGTCTTCATTCGGCATGGAAGGTGGCAGAAAAGGTGCAGCTTTTCGCTGAGGCTGGTTTGAATACCTTCGATCATAACATAGATAATTGTGCAGGAAGTGCCTCCCAGTCTTGGACCCGCCGATGCAAGAATTACTATTTCGAACTAGGTGTTACCTACAATCTGGGCTCTTCCCGTTGGAGAAAGGCTCCGGATATGGATATTGTTGATACGCTTCACCAGTCGGAACTGGATGCCCTGAATGCTGCTTTGGAAGATGCCAATGCAGAAACCGAGCGTTTGAGAGGACTTTTGGAGAAAAAGCAGGCTGGAGAGAAGGAGACAGAGCATGCTACCGACGTAGCTCCTGCAGATTCTGGAGATGCTCCAGCAGATTCTGTAGAATAGTAAGTTTTGGCTAAAATAGCCAAAAGAGTCTATATAAAAGGCATTTTCCACGGGGGAAAATGCCTTTTTTCATGTTTTTTCAACGAAAATGAAAAAAAAGTCGGAAAAAGTTTGGTGGAATCAAATATTTGTAGTACCTTTGCAACCGCTTACGAAAAGTAAGGGCGCTTAGCTCAGCTGGTTTAGAGCATCTGCCTTACAAGCAGAGGGTCGGCGGTTCGAATCCGTCAGCGCCCACCAAGTTAAAAGGTCTTTCAACAATCGTTGAAAGACCTTTTTGTTTTAATTAAAGCTAAATAATTCTCAGTTTTTCTGTTTTTTCGTAGGAATTCATTAACTTTGCACCCTATATTAATAATACGTATTGTTATGAATTTAGATTTATTGACTGCCATATCACCTATAGATGGTCGTTACAGGGGAAAAACAGAGCAACTCGCCAACTATTTTTCAGAGTATGCTCTCATTCGTTATCGTGTTCGCGTAGAGATAGAGTATTTCATTACTTTATGTGAGTTACCATTGCCGCAGCTGGCTTCTTTCGATCAGTCGCTGTTTGAGCGTTTGCGTGACATCTATCGTCATTTCAACGAAAACGATGCTCAGCGTGTGAAAGACATTGAGAAGGTTACCAACCACGATGTGAAAGCTGTTGAGTATTTCATCAAGGAAGAGTTTGACAAGATTGGTGGCTTGGATGCCTACAAGGAGTTTATCCACTTCGGCTTGACATCTCAGGACATCAACAACACCAGTGTGCCTCTTTCAGTGAAGGAAGCTCTGGAGGAGTGCTTCTACCCTCAGGTTGAAGAGCTGATTGCCCAGCTTCAGACTTATGCTGATGAGTGGAAGGATGTACCTATGCTGGCTAAGACTCATGGTCAGCCTGCTTCTCCTACCCGTTTGGGCAAGGAAATCATGGTTTATGTATATCGTCTTACCGAGCAGCTTGATTCTTTGAAGGCTTGCAAGTTTACTGCTAAGTTTGGTGGTGCTACCGGTAACTACAATGCTCATCATGTAGCTTATCCAGAGTATGACTGGAAGGCTTTCGGTAACAAATTCGTCAGCGAGAAGCTGGGCTTGGAGCGTGAGCAATATACTACTCAGATCAGCAACTATGATCATCTGGGTTCCATCTTTGATGCCATCCGCAGAATCAACACCATCATCATCGACTTGGACCGTGACTTCTGGATGTACATCTCTATGGATTACTTCAAGCAGAAGATCAAGGCTGGAGAGGTAGGTTCCAGTGCTATGCCACACAAGGTGAACCCTATCGATTACGAGAACAGTGAGGGTAACCTCGGTATTGCCAATGCCATCCTCCAGTTCCTGGCACAGAAGCTCCCGGTTAGCCGCTTGCAGCGTGACCTTACCGATAGTACCGTACTCCGTAACATCGGTGTGCCTCTCGGTCATAGCGTCATCGCCATCCAGAGCACATTGAAGGGCTTGCGTAAGCTCATCCTCCATGAGGAGAAGTTGCAGGAAGATTTGAATAATACCTGGGCTGTAGTAGCTGAGGCTATCCAGACCATCCTTCGCCGTGAGGCTTATCCACATCCATACGAGGCTTTGAAGGCGCTCACCCGCACCAATACCCATATGACCGAGGAGACCATTCATGAGTTTATCAAGGGATTGAATGTAAGCGATAGCGTGAAGGCCGAATTGATGGCTATCACTCCTAGCAATTACACCGGTATTTAATCAAAAAGCAGTTTCCCTAACGGGCAGCCAAGGATATATCAAGACATATCATATATAACATAATTAATAATAATAGATTTATTAACCCGGCCGTGAGGCTTTTATATTGAATAAATTATGGATTCAGAGTTCGAAAACAAACCACAGAGTCAATCGTCTGAGAGCGAGAACACCCGAGAGGGCTTCAACGCAGGCGGTTATCAGAAGAGTTATCGTAGTGTAGGTCGCACACAGCGTCCACGTATTAACAGTCATCGCCCATCATTCAACAGCGATAGAAGTAGCAGCAGTAGCGAGGGTGGCTTCCGTCCGGAAGGCTTCGGTGCTGGCTTGCAGAGCAGTTCTACCAGCTCTAGCAGCGAGCGTCCACAGCGCAGCTATGGTAGCAGCCGTGGCAGCTATGGTAGCCGTCCACAGCAGGGTGGCTACAACAGCCGTGGTGGCTATAACAGCAACCGTGGTGGCGGTTATGGTCGTCCTCAGCAGGGTGGCTATGGCAGCCGTCCACAGCAGGGTGGCTACAACAGCCGTCCTCGTTTCAATAATAACGCAGAAGGTGACGATCAGCATCCATCAACTGGTGGCTATCAGCCACGTCAGCAGGGTGGTTACAATGGTCGTCCACAGCAGGGTGGCTATGGCAGCCGTCCTCAGCATGGCGGTTACAACAGCCGTCCTCAGCATGGTGGCTACAACAGCAACCGTGGTGGTGGTTATGGCCGTCCTCAGCAGGGTGGTTACAATAGCAACCGTGGTGGCGGCTATGGTCGTCCACAGGGTGGTGGCTATGGCAACAACCGTGGTGGTGGCTTCCGTCAGCACACTCCAGGATACGATCCAAATGCTAAGTATAGCATGAAGAAGCGTATCGAATACAAGGAGGAGAATATCGACCCAACAGAGCCATTGCGCTTGAATAAGTTCCTTGCCAATGCTGGTGTCTGCTCTCGCCGTGAGGCTGATGAGTTCATCCAGGCTGGTCTGGTAACTGTCAATGGTCAGGTAGTTACCGAGTTGGGTACCAAGATTCTTCGCACCGACGAGGTGAAGTTCCATGATGCTGTAGTATCTTTGGAGAAGAAGGTATATGTATTGCTCAACAAGCCAAAGGATTACGTGACAACCAGCGACGATCCTCAGCAGCGCAAGACTGTGATGGACCTCGTAAAGGATGTATGCCCTGAGCGTATCTATCCTGTAGGTCGTCTCGACCGTAACACAACAGGTGTACTCCTGTTGACCAACGATGGTGACCTGGCTTCTAAGCTGACTCACCCTAAGTTCTTGAAGAAGAAGGTATATCACGTACACCTTGACAAGAACCTCACTGCTCACGATATGCAGCAGATCAGCGAGGGTATCACTTTGGAAGATGGCGAGATCAAGGCAGATGCAGTAGCTTATGCTGACGAGCGTGACAAGTCACAGGTAGGTATCGAGATTCACAGCGGTAAGAACCGTATCGTTCGCCGTATCTTCGAGAGCCTCGGCTATCGTGTAACCAAGCTCGACCGTGTACAGTTTGCAGGTTTGACCAAGAAGAATCTCCGTCGCGGTGACTGGCGCTTCCTTACTGAGAAGGAAGTAGATATGCTCCGCATGGGTGCTTTTGAATAAGGATAATAAGATATAATAAGAAAGGAGACTATCTGTTTAGTCTCCTTTTTAACCTATTAATTAACAATGGAAAAAGTAAAAAGAACTAAAGTCGTTGACTTGCTCAAGAGCACAGCCTACGACTCAATCGTGAATGTTAAGGGATGGGTTCGTACCCATCGTAGTAGCAAAGCAGTCGATTTTATCGCTCTTAACGATGGTTCTACTATTAATAATATTCAGATAGTAGTCGACCCATCAAAGGTCGATGAGAATCAGCTCCGCCAGATTACCACTGGTGCCTGCATCAGCGTAGTAGGTACCTTGGTAGAGAGCCAGGGTGCCGGTCAGAGCGTTGAGATTCAGTGCGAAAGCATCGAAATCTACGGTCTTTGCGGCAACGACTATCCAATGCAGAAGAAGGGACAGAGCTTCGAGTACATGCGTCAGTATGCTCACCTCCGTCTCCGTACCAATACCTTTGGTGCTGTGATGCGTATCCGCCACAATATGGCGATGGCTATCCACACCTACTTCCACGAGCATGGATATTTCTACTTCAACACTCCTCTCATCACAGCCAGCGACTGTGAGGGTGCAGGTCAGATGTTCCAGGTTACAACCAAGAACCTCTACAACCTGAAGAAGACAGAGGATGGCAAGATCGATTATTCTGATGATTTCTTCGGTAAGCAGACTTCATTGACTGTTTCTGGTCAGTTGGAGGGTGAGCTGGGTGCTACAGCACTCGGTGCTATCTATACCTTCGGTCCTACCTTCCGTGCAGAGAACAGTAACACTCCTCGCCACCTGGCTGAGTTCTGGATGGTTGAGCCAGAGGTTGCTTTCCTGGATATGGACGGTTTGATGGAGTTGGAGGAAGACTTCATCAAGTATTGTATCCGTTGGGCACTGGAGCACTGCAAGGACGACCTTGCTTTCTTGAACAAGATGATCGACAAGGGCTTGATTGCTCGTTTGGAGGGCGTTTTGAATTCAGACTTCGTTCATCTTCCATATACAGAGGGTATCCGCATCCTGCAGGAGGCTATCGCCAACGGCAAGAAGTTTGAGTTCCCATGTGAGTGGGGTGATGACCTGGCTTCAGAGCACGAGCGCTTCCTCGTAGAGGAGCACTTCAAGCGCCCAGTCATCATGACCAACTATCCAAAGGCTATCAAGGCATTCTATATGAAGATAGACGAGGAGGAGAGCGGCTTCGGCGGCAAGAGCGGTCAGACCGTTCAGGGTACCGACGTACTGTTCCCACAGATTGGTGAGATTATCGGTGGTTCTGTCCGTGAGGAGAGCTATGATAAGCTGATGGGTGAGATTGAGGCTCGCAACATCCCTATGAAGGATATGAACTGGTATCTTGATACCCGTAAGTACGGTTCATGCCCACACGCAGGTTTCGGTCTCGGTTTCGAGCGTCTGATCCTCTTCGTAACCGGTATGCAGAACATCCGTGACGTGATTCCATTCCCACGTACACCAAAGAATGCAGAGTTCTAATCTTCGTTGATATCAACGAAAACAGAATATAGGATAAGCGAGGCTTCTTTTTCGGAGGTCTCGCTTTTATTTTGTCAGCCAGGCGCTTATTTTACCGACTAAGCTCTGGGTTTTGCTTATTTTTACATCTTTTCTTCCTCATTCTCATTATTTTATTGTACCTTTGCACCTAAAAATATAAAATCGTAAGAAAATGGGAAAGATTATATTGACGGGCGACCGTCCAACAGGTAAACTTCACCTGGGTCACTACATCGGTTCCTTGCAGCGCCGAGTACAGCTTCAGAATGCTGGTGACTTTGACAGAATGTTCGTATTCATGGCAGACGTTCAGGCTTTGACAGATAACGCTGACAATCCTGAGAAGATTCGCCAGAACATTACAGAGGTAGCACTCGATTATCTTTCTGCGGGTCTCGATCCACAGAAGTGTACACTCTATATCCAGAGTATGATTCCGGAGTTGGCTGAGTTGACTACCTACCTGATGAACCTCATCTCTGTATCTCGTGTTCAGCGTAACCCAACCGTGAAGACTGAGATCAAGATGCGTAACTTCGAGGCAAACATTCCTCTCGGTTTCTTCTGCTATCCTGTGAGTCAGGCTGCCGATATCACCGCTTTCAAGGCTACAACCGTGCCTGCCGGTGAGGACCAGGAGCCAATGTTGGAGGTAACCCGTGAGTTGGTTCGCCGCTTCAACCAGACTTATGCGCCTGTATTGGTAGAGCCAGAGATCCTGCTTCCAGAGATTGCCTGCTGCCGTCGTCTTCCTGGAACCGATGGCAAGGAGAAGATGAGCAAGAGTCTCGGCAACTGCATCTATATGAGCGATGACGAGAAGACTGTCTGGAAGAAGGTGAAGAAGATGTCTAACGGTGAGCCACGCATGAGCATGGAAGAGCCAGGACATCTGGAGGGCAATGCCGTGTTCACTTATCTGGAGGCATTCTCTACTCCTGAGGACTTCGCAGAGTTCTGGCCAGAGTTCAAGACTTTGGACGAGTTGAAGGAGCAGTATGTGAAGGGTGGTATCGGTGATGGCACCTGCAAGAAGTTCCTGAACAGCGTCATCAACAAGATGCTCGACCCAATCCGTGCCCGCCGTCAAGAGTTTGAGCAGGATATTCCTGAGGTATTCAATATCCTGAAGAAGGGTAGCGAGGATGCCCGCGAGTTTGCTGCCCAGACCATGGACGAGGTTCGCAAGGCGATGCGCATCGACTACTTCAGCGATGCTGCCTATATTGAGGAGCAGGCTGCGAAGTATAGAATTTAATACTTGTCACTTAAACACTGGAATAAGTGAATAAACGAATATTGCAATTAGCGGTACCGTCGATAATATCCAATATCACGGTACCGCTTTTGGGTTTGGTAGATGTCGCCATCGTCGGGCATATCGGCGATGCAGCGTATATCGGAGCCATCGCCGTGGGCTCGATGCTCTTCAATGTCATCTACTGGCTGTTCGGCTTTCTGAGGATGGGAACCAGCGGAATGACTTCGCAGGCTTTGGGCAGGAGGGATTTTGCCGAGGTGGTGAGACTCCTGATTCGCTCCCTGGGCATTGGCGTGGGGATAGGACTGCTGTTCTTTATCCTTCAGAGATGGATTATCGGATGCGGATTGTGGGCGATGTCGCCAGAGGCGGATGTCGTAGAACTGGCTCGCAGATACTGCTATGTCTGCATCTGGGGAGCTCCCGCCGTGCTCGGACTCTATGGATTCACGGGCTGGTATATCGGTATGCAGAACACGCGCATTCCGATGGTGGTATCGCTCTCTCAGAATGTGGTGAACATCGTAGCCTCTCTGGTGCTCGTCTTCGTCTGCAGGATGACGGTAGAAGGTGTTGCACTCGGAACGGTCATCGCCCAATGGTGGGGATTCCTGATGGCATGCGTGCTCTATCGGTTCTACTATCGCCGGCTGGGCAAGTATGATTATCGCCAGCATCTCTTTGCCTCAGAACCGCTGAAGCGGTTTTTCTCCTTGAACAGAGACATCTTTCTCCGTACCGTATGTCTGGTGGCTGTAAACCTCTTCTTTACGGCAGCCGGTTCCAGAGAGAGTACGCTGGTGCTGGCAGTGAATACCCTGCTGATGACGCTCTTCACCATCTTCTCTTATTTCATGGATGGTTTTGCGTATGCGGCAGAGGCTTTGAGCGGCAAGTATTATGGAGCCGGGAATAGGGAGGCGTTCCGGGAAGTGGTGAAGCGTACGATGGGCTTCGGTATCGTGGTGGCGATTCTTTTCACCTTATTATATATAGTGGGTGGAGAAAACTTTCTCTCTTTGCTGACCAGCGACAGGCAGGTGGTGGCGGCAGCGGGAGCGTATCTGGAATGGGCGGTGCTTATTCCGCTGGCAGGTATGTCGGCATTTGTCTTCGATGGCATCTTTGTGGGCATCACCCAGTCGAAGTCTATGCTTTGTTCCACCGCTGTAGCTTCTGCTTCATTCTTCGGAATGTATTTCGCCCTTCATCCTTTGTTGGGCAATCACGCCCTGTGGCTTGCCTTTATTCTCTACCTCGTTTTGAGGGGTATCGTATTATTCGTCATTTACCGTAGAAAACTGCGGTAAATGGCGAATTGTGTTTTAATAGAATATAATAATAGAAATAACGCACATTCTTCTCGAAAAACTGCACACTTGAAATATAGTGTGCGCATTTTATGGAAAAACTACATTAATTTAGTTTAAAACTTACGCTTTTATTCTTTTTCTTAGCATAATTTTCGTACTTTCGCAGAATAAAACTTTAAAATATATAGAGTAAAATGACAGCAGAAGAGTATTATCAGGAAGGAAATGCCTGGCGAAAGCAAGGCGACTTCAAGCGTGCCCTCGACAGCTATATGGAGGCGATAGCTCTCGATCCGGAGAGTCCTGCCGTGGCAGCCAAGGAGATGCTGGATGATATCATGAGCTTTTATTGCAAAGACTACTACAATCCATAGCAATCTGTTGTGGACAGCAGTAGTTTTGGTTACTCCAGTGAAGAATGATAATATAAGAAAAAGAAAATATATAGAATATGAGCAAAATTAAAGGGGCCATTGTGGTCGATACGGAGCGTTGCAAAGGATGCGCACTCTGTGTAGAAGCTTGTCCTCAAGATGTCATCGCATTAGCTCTGAAGAAGGTCAATGTGCATGGCTATCGCTATGTTGAGGCTGTCAATGCCGATGCGTGTGTAGGTTGTACCTCGTGCGCCATCGTCTGCCCTGACGGCTGCATCACTGTTTATCGTAAGAAGGAGGACTAAACAATGGCAAATCAAGAAGTAACATTAATGAAAGGCAATGAGGCGATAGCCCATGCCTGTATCAGATGTGGTGCGGATGGCTTCTTCGGCTATCCTATCACACCTCAGAGTGAGATTATAGAGACGCTGGCTCTGCTCAAGCCTTGGGAGACATCGGGTATGGTGGTTCTCCAGGCAGAGAGTGAGGTGGCGGCTATCAATATGGTTTATGGTGGCGCCGGTGCCGGTAAGCGTGTCATCACTACCTCATCCAGTCCGGGTGTGGCTTTGATGCAGGAGGGTATCTCCTATATGGCTGGTGCTGAGATTCCGGGTGTCATCGTCAACGTGCAGCGTGGCGGTCCGGGACTGGGTACCATCCAGCCATCTCAGAGTGATTATTTCCAGGCTACCCGCGGCGGTGGTAACGGCGACTACAACGTCATCGTGCTGGCTCCTGCTTCTGTTCAGGAGATGGCAGATTTTGTGGATCTTGCCTTCACCCTCGCCTTCAAGTACCGTAACCCGGCGATGATTCTGAGCGATGGTGTGATCGGACAGATGATGGAGAAGGTGGTGCTGCCACCGGTAAAGCCTCGTCGTACCGAGGAGGAGATTGCCAGGGAGTGTCCTTGGGCTACCATCGGACGTCCGAAGAGTCGTCCAGTCAACATTATGACCTCTCTCGAACTCAAGCCAGAGGTAATGGAGGAGCGCAATCTCTCCCTCCAGGCGAAGTATCAGAAGATTCGTGACAACGAAGTAAGATATGAGATGGAGCAGATGGAGGATGCCGACTATGTAATCGTAGCCTTCGGTAGTGCGGCACGTATCGCCGAGAAGAGCATCGAGAATGCCCGAGAGCAGGGCATCAAGGTGGGTCTCTTCCGTCCTATCACCCTCTGGCCTTTCCCTGAGAAGGAACTCCATGAGCTGGCAAAGACCAAGAAGGGCATTCTGGTTGTTGAGATCAATGCCGGTCAGATGGTTCAGGATGTGCGCCTGGCTGTGAATGGACAGGCTCCAGTAGAGCACTTCGGTCGCCTGGGCGGCATTGTGCCGGAGCCGGAGGAAATCGTTGAAGCATTAAAGAAGTTAATAAAATGAATGATATAATTTCACCAGAGAATCTGGTATATAAGAAGCCTACGCTGATGAACGATACCCCGATGCACTACTGCCCGGGCTGTTCGCATGGCGTAGTTCATAAGCTCGTTGCCGAGGTTATCGAGGAGATGGGCATGGAGGATAAGACTGTGGGCGTTTGTCCGGTGGGCTGTGCCGTCTTCGCTTACCGCTATTTGGATATCGACTGGCAGGAGGCTGCCCATGGCCGTGCTCCTGCTGTGGCTACGGGTATCAAGCGTCTGTGGCCAGACCGCCTCGTCTTCACCTATCAGGGGGATGGCGACCTGGCGTGCATCGGTACCTGCGAGACCATCCACGCCCTGAACCGTGGCGAGCATATTGCCATTATCTTCATCAACAATGCCATCTATGGTATGACGGGTGGACAGATGGCTCCAACCACCCTGTTGGGTCAGAAGACCGCTACCTGTCCTTACGGACGAGAGGCTGATCTTCATGGTTATCCACTGAACATCACCGAACTTGCCAGCCATCTGCAGGGTACCTGCTATGTAACCCGCCAGAGTGTGGAGACCGTGGCAAGCATCCGCAAGGCAAAGAAGGCTATCCGCAAGGCATTCGAGGCAAGCATGCAGGGCAAGGGTTCCAGCCTGGTAGAAATTGTTTCTACCTGCAACAGCGGCTGGAAGCTCTCACCTGTTGAGGCAAACAAGTGGATGGAAGAGAACATGTTTAAGCAGTATTCTAAGGGAGACCTGAAGGATACAACAAATTTGTAAGAACAATGAAGACAGAAATCATTATATCCGGTTTTGGTGGTCAGGGCGTCCTTTCGATGGGAAAGATCCTGGCTTACTCAGGACTGATGGAGGACAAGGAGGTGACCTGGATGCCAGCTTATGGTCCGGAGCAGCGTGGCGGTACAGCCAATGTAACGGTCATCGTGAGCGACAGCCGCATCTCTTCGCCAATCCTGAGCCATTACGATGTTGCCATCGTGCTCAATCAGCCATCGCTTGATAAGTTTGAACCGAAGATCAAGCCAGGCGGCATCCTGATTTATGATGGTTATGGCATCATGAATCCACCTCAGCGCAAGGACATTACCGTTTATCGCATCGATGCGATGGACAAGGCTGCCGAGATGAAAAACTCTAAGGTGTTTAACATGATTGTTTTGGGCGGACTGCTGAAGGTTTGCCCAGTGGTGAGCACCGATGGTTTGAACAAGGCACTCTTCAAGTCGTTGCCAGAGCGCCATCATAACCTGATTCCACTGAATATGAAGGCTGTGGAAGAGGGTATGAAAATCATCGAGAAAGTAGAACGATAAGTTTTAAAATAGTACGCTAAGTTAGAGACAATAGGTCGATAGCTTAGCGGACTGATATTAATCATTTATAGATAAGCCGTATGACTAAAAAATCCAACTATCTATTATCCCTTTTCGGGGCATTATTGCTTGTATCTCCGATTCAGGCTCAGAATCTGTTGCCAAAACCGCAGCAGGTTACGATGGGCAAGGGCGTGTTCAGCACAGCAGGAGGTGTGAAAGTAGAAAACCAGGTAGGCGCTGACGCCGAGAACATCTATACCAAGGCATGGAATGCCAAGGTGAATGATGCTGCCAAGCGGGTGGTGAAGTTCACCAAGCTTGCCAACGCCTCTTCGCCAGAAGCATACAAGCTTCATGTGGCACCTGATGCCATTGAAATCAGTGCCGCCAGCAGCGAGGGTTTCCTCCGTGCCTGGCAGACCATGGAACAGCTTACCACCAAGAAGGGCATCGCATGCTGCGACATCGTAGATGCACCTGCCTACAAGTGGCGTGGCTTGATGCTCGATGTTTCCCGTCATTTCTTCCCTATCTCCTTCCTCAAGAAGCAGATTGATGTGATGTCGGAGTATAAGTTCAACCGTCTCCATATCCATCTGACCGATGCTGCCGGATGGCGCATTGAAATCAAGCGTTATCCTCGACTCAACAACTTTGCCGCCTGGCGTTCGGGTAAATTGTGGAAAGACTGGAATGCCAATGGCAACAAGTATCTGGAGCAGGGCAGCGAGGGTGCCGAGGGTGGTTACTATACCCAGGATGAACTCCGCGACCTGGTGAAATATGCTGCCGAGCGTGGCATCACCATCGTTCCGGAAATCGAGATGCCGGGTCATTCTGAGGAGGTGCTTACTGCCTATCCTGAGTTATCCTGTACCCATGAGCCTTACAAGCAGGCAGATTTCTGTCCGGGCAACATCGGAACCTACGATTTCCTGGAGAATGTCTTGAAGGAGGTGATGGATATCTTCCCTTCTCATTACATCCATGTGGGTGGCGATGAGGCAGCCAAGAAGTCATGGGGAAGTTGTACACTCTGCCAGAAGAAGATGAAGGAGCTGGGCATCGACAACGTGGATGGATTGCAGGCTCATCTCATTTCCCACATGGGCAAGTTCCTGAACGAGCATGGCAGACAGCTCGTGGGTTGGGACGAGGTGATTGCTGGAAATCTTTCCAAGAATACCACCGTGATGGTTTGGCGTGGCACCGAACTGGCACACGAGGCTATCAAGCATGGCTACGATGTGGTGATGTCGCCGGGAGCTTACTGCTACTTCGATATGTATCAGGATGCGCCGGGCACCCAGCCTGTGGCAAATGGCGGTTTCATTCCTACCGAGAAGGTGTATAGCTACGTGCCGGGAAGCGATCTTCCTGAGGCAGAGCGCAATATGATTACGGGTGTTCAGGCGAACCTCTGGACCGAGCATATTCCTACTCCTGAGTATGCCGAGTATATGCTTTATCCTCGTGCCTTGGCTCTGGCTGAGATAGGATGGAACGGAACCAAGACCAAGAACTATCCTGAGTTCAAGACCCGTGCACTGGCGCAGGTGGAACATCTGAAGGCTGAAGGCGTGAACCCATTCGAGCTGAAGAAGGAGATTGGTGAGCGCAAGGAGAAGATGAAGCCGGTGCAGCACAAGGCTGTGGGTGCCAAGGTTACCTATAACCATGCTTACAACCGCTATTATCCTGCGGCTGGCGAAAAGACGCTGGTGGATGGCAATATGGGCGGTTGGGCTCATGGCGACGGTCGCTGGCAGGGCTTTATCGGCAAGGATTGCTTCGATGTAACCATTGACCTCGGTAAATCTACCAAGATCAGCAGCGTGGGCACCGATTTCATGCAGAGCAGCGGTCCTGAGATTTTCTATCCATCTCAATATACGGTATCAGTTAGTGAGGATGGCAAGAACTTCACCCAGGTATTCGACAAGAAGTATGAGTCGAGCAAGGAGCCGATTCTGAATTTCAAGACGCTTACCTGGAAGGGCAGCAAGACAGCCCGCTATATCCGTGTTCAGGCGAAGCCAAGCAGCTTCGGCGGCTGGCTGTTTGTTGATGAGATTATCGTGAAATAATACGATTTCGTATATGAATTATGCAGATTGCATTATGTAGATTACATAATGCAATCTGCTCTTAGTTTATCCATCCAAGCAGTGACACCAGATAGGCGTTCCAGTTGATGGCAATTTCGTTTGAGGCATAGCTGCCGACGTTATCCTGGTAGGATTCATCTGGTATGTTGGAAGCATAGGCTGGTACGAATTCGGCATCTTCCTGTCCCTTGTTGGCTCCTCCAGCCACAAGACCAGGTACTGGCTCCTTGATATTGTCGGCTGCAGAGATACGGTGGTGGATATTCATGACCCTCTGGGTGCCGAAGCCTGTCAGGTAGCAATAGCCTGTGGCGTTACGTCCAAAGAAATAATCTAAGGTAGAAAGGGCGGCTTGCCTATACTTGCTGTCCTTTGTCAGGGCATACTCGTACATTTGGGCAATGCCTCTTCCCAGGCAGCTTTCAGAGTTGCTTCCCCAGTGGAAGTCTTGGGCACTGTTGCCGAAGATACTGTGGAATGAAGAGGTAGCCAGTTCTTGGATATCCTCATCACATTTTTTCTTAAGGGATTCTTTGATCTCTTTCATAGGGAGCTTGCCGGCATCAGGTGTGCCAAGGAGTTCCTGGTTTACCCATTGGAAGATGCCCAGACCTTCCACGTTACCCCAGGATGGAATGCTGAATTCATCTGGAACAAACTGTTTTGCCTGTTCCAGGTAGGATGTTTCTGAAGTCGTGAAGTATAGTTCTTTAGCTGCCCAGAAGAACTCGTCTTCTGTGTGGTTGTCACCATAACCACCCGTTTGGATGGTTGGAGAGAATTTCTTGTTGTTTCCATCCTGGTCATAATACACCGTGGGGTGTTTCACAGCCCATGCGTATGCTCTTTCAGCTGCTTCCCTGGCTTGTTGGCAGAAGCTTTGGAACTCAGGGAATTTTTGGTAGATTCTGGCGGCCAGTGCCATGGTGGCAGCAAAGTCGAGAGCAGCGGTGGTGGTTTTCTGTACCACATAACGTTGCTGCTTGCAGTCTTCTGGCATCACGAATCCCTCAAAGTTAGGGGTGGTGAGTTTATGATACACTCCTCCATCGGTTGGATCCTGCATGGTGAGCATCCACTTCAGGTTATACATCATCTCATCCAGGATATCTGGTATCTTATTGTCGGATTCCGGAATTTGAAGATTGAGAGAATTGAATCTATCCTGATGAGCTGGTAGGACTGCAGAATCAGTCCGAGGGTAAATCCTGAATTGACGATATACTTGTTATAGTCGCCAGCATCGTACCATCCCTTGGGAGAAGAGATGATGGTTCCCGCCGGTCTTTTAGGGCTTGCTGCCGAAGGATGCACCATGACATGAGTGTCCAGGTGAGCTGCCGGGCGTGCGTACTCGCCAGCATACTTTCTTTCCAAGCTCTCCCCAGAACGCTGATAGTAATAGCCTTTGATGGATGCTTTCAAGGCTTCCGTATAGGGATCGCTGGAAATGATGAAGCTTTGTTGATGTCTTCCTGCTACCAGGGTATACCTGCCAGGCTTGGTGATAGAGGAGAAGTCTATCTCCTGGCGGATCTTGCTGGAGAATGGGGATTTCTTGGTGGTTGCATGTTTTGTGCGCCAGACGGTTTTACCCTCTTGGTCTCTGATGAGGAAGCTTTTGGTCTTTGCCTCCGGCTCTATGGTTGCTATCTTGCTTTCATGGGTCAAATAGCCAACCTGGTTAACCTTGATGGGATTCTTCACTGAAGAAGCTGGCATCGATAATGCTGTCAGCAGCGCCATAGTGGTTAAGATTACTTTTTTCATTTTTCCTTGTTTTTAAAGTGTTATAGTTGTTTTATGCTTATTGTCTGCAAAGATAGTTATTTTTGTTGGAAATTATCATTTCCAGATATAGGTGTTGAAAGAATGAGGTGTAGCCTTTACGTTCAGGAACTTCTTGCCAGCCTTAATAGTCAGAGCTGCATCTGAATCTGTAAAGTTGCCCACTGTCACTATATACTGACCCTTTTTATCCTTGAACACCACGACAGGTGTCTTGCTGTATTCACTGCCTGCATACGCCAGCATCTGGGTGCCTTCCTGTACGAAATGACTGAAGTGCTTATATGCATAATACTCTGCCGTATATCGCATTTTGCGGGTTTTACCATTTACCTGGATTAAGGCATTCTGGGTCCAGCCCCATGGCGAGATGCCGTTGTCCTTCAGGATGAAGTTCCAGTTATAATACTCATCACAGCCGTTTCCCAGATTATCCGACAAGAGGAAGAAGGTATGCTCTCCTGCCTTCCAGTCCATGGAACCGTTTCCACATTCACTCTCGCTCACCATAAAGCGATGGTTAGGATAGCGCTTGCGCATTTCCGGAAGATTGTTTCTGCATTCCCATTGGGTTCCGATTCCCTTTATGTTAGCCTGGAGAGTCTTGTCGTCCAGAATCTTCTCCACATAGTCGAGTCGGTTGGTGTTGAAGGTTCCTATCCATAAATCCACCTCTGGATGCTTCTTGGCAAGGGTAGGAGCGAGATATTCATTGTTAAATTTCAGGGTTCCTTCTGCAGTCCACGCACATCCCGGGTATGGAGTATAGGAGTAGGCTTCGTTCTGGTACATTACCTTGGTGATAGGCAAGCCTTCCTCCTTATACAGCTCGATGAATTTGCAGAACATATCTGCGTAGCACTGCAGATAACGAGGGTCCTGAATGAAAAAGTCCTGAGTGGCAAGGCGGCGTGGGAACACTCCATTACGGTCGCCAAGGAGTTTCATCTCATCAGCATCCACCTGCCTGCCATCGTCCATATAGAGCAGATAGCTCTGACGGGGATCCATTTTGTTATATTGGCTTGGGGAAACCGGATAATCGTGGTTGATCTTCATCCATACTGGTGGGCTCCATGGCGACATGAAGAGTTGCAGGTTAGGCTGATACTTCTGGGCCGCACGAGCCAGAGGAATAATGTTGCGCTTATCGTGCTCAATATTAAAATATTTAAGTGCGAAATCGCCATCCACATCATCGCAACAATACCAGGCACGGGCATAGTCGTTGGCATTCATGGAAACTCTGCCGTGGGTAAACTTCAGGTCTCCATCTGGAGAATACAGGTTGTACATCACCTCATCCTGCTCTTTTCTTGTAAGCATATTGAAGGCATCCCAGTCCAATTCATTGAATGTTGTACCGAAAGCTACGAATCGGGTTCCCTTGCTCTGTTCATTTACCTCGGCAACAACCTTTCCTGTGGCTTTGCCTGCCAGGGCAGTCTGGGATTTTTTCCAAGACTGCTCCTGGGTTGTTGAATACGATGTTACTTTCTGGGCGCTCATACATGCGCATGTCATCAACATGACAGATGTTAAGATAATCTTTTGCATGGTTGCTATTAATTAAAGTACTAAAATTGTTTCACTGATTGTCTTGTCAAATTTTGAAGAAGAGACGGTGACGGTTGCCTTACCTGGTTTGTTCCCACTTCTAATTACTACGATGGCTCTACCCTTATAGGTTGTTACCTTGGAAGAAGTCTTTGGCTCAAGATCCTTGAGATTTGCCGATGCAGCAGCAAGAAGCGTTGCCTTTCCCTTGACATCCACGTTTAATGGTATGTTGGCATCAGGTACTATGTTGCCGTTCTTGTCTATTACCTCCAGGGTGATATATGCAAGGTCCTCGCCGCTAGCTAGAATATGCTTTCTATCAGCCGTGAGCTTGATGGAAGCAGGTTCTCCGCTTGTCTGGAGGATGCTTTCCTTCACTTCCTGTCTATTGGCATCGAGAGATACGGCTTTCAGAACGCCTGGTTGATAGGGCAGTGTGATGACTGCCTTATACTCGGTATCTATGTCAACTTGCTTCTCTGCAACAAGCTGATCGTTCAGATACAGGCGGACTCTTGGAGACTTGGAGTAGATTTCCACATCGATATTCCTGCCTTCCCATCCCTGCCAGTTCCAGGATTCCCAGGTAGGCCATACCGACCATTGGGTTTCTGAGATATGTCCTTTGTGGTAGAAGTCAGGCTCCTTTACAGCAAGATAGATATCTGGTGAACCATCTTTTAGATTCCAGAGCATGCTGCGATAGTGGGAGATAGGCTTTCTCCATCCAGTGAGGTCAACATCACCGCAATAGGCTCCATGATAAGGGAAGTGATCTTCCTGATAATGCTCTTTTCTGGATTCGCCTTCATAATGGAACTGTCCGATGGCTGATTCTCCCAGATAATCTAATCCTGTCCAGACCATATCTCCGATGATGTAAGGGCGCTCCATGGTATGCTTCCAGTTGGCAAAGGCATCTCTAGGATAACTTTCGGTCTGCCACATCACTCTTTCAGGGCATCGCTCGTGGTCACTTTCTGCTTTGTGCATCATATAATTGTAGCCCACTATATCCAGAACTGCTGCATGAGGGGCGAAAATCTCCCAATCATGATCCCAGGAGCAGAGAGCCTCCGTTACTGGACGGGTGTTATCGAGAGATGTGATGACCTTCTTGAATTTCTGGGCGGTTTGAATCACCTTGATTTCCTTGCGTTCTATTACCTCGTTGCCGATGCTGTAGGAAATGATGCATGGATGGTTACGGTCGCGGAGTACCATGGCTTTGAGATCTTCCTGGTAGCAGGAGTCTATGGCAAGATGATAGTCATACTTGGTCTTCTCTGTATACCAGCCGTCGTAGGCTTCATCTATGACCATCATACCCAGGCTGTCGCAAGCATCGAGCATGGCTCGTGTCTGTGGGTTGTGAGAAGTACGGATCAGATTGAATCCTGCTTCTTTCATCAATCTTACCTTGCGGATTTCTGCAGCGTCGAATGCCATGGCGCCAATCACTCCATTGTCATGGTGGACACAAGCTCCATTGATAAGGGTAGGCTGGCCATTTAGCAGGAACCCTCTTTTGGCATCATATCTGAAGGTACGGATGCCATGCTTGGCGTTCAGTTCTCCCACTTGAATATCATAGAGCTTGGGATGTGCAGGAGACCATAGTTCCACATTCTTTAGCACTCGTCTCTCATTGAGCTTATCCTGATAGGTAATGCGGATTGCTGCAGAGTCGGCATGTGTGCCATCTTTAGACATACCATAGATCTTTTCTGTTTGGATGAATAGCTGCTGAGGGTCATCCATTTTATTCTCATGGTATTTTTCCAGCCATACATGTCTATAGATTCCCGATCCACTATACCATCGGCAGTTGGGTTGCTTGGAATTATCCACACGAACAGCGATGGTATTGATACCTTTTTTGATACAAGGAGAGATCTTGACCTTGAAAGGTGTGTAGCCATAGAAGTGAGTGCCAACTTGGATGCCATTCACGAAAACCTGGCTGTTCTGGTAGATTCCTTCGAAGTGGAGCCAGAGGCTCTCGCCTTTGCCAGTTTTCAGGTCTGTATCCCTCACCTGCTTTCTATACCAGCCGATACCGCCTGGGTAGTATCCACCTCCATTCTCAGTAGGTGCATCAGCCTTGGGGCTATGATAGATATCCCAGTCATGGGGAAGGTTTACTCTTGTCCACTTGCCGTCATTACAAGAGGGAAGTTGTGCTTCCTTCACATCCTGCTCTATGAATTTCCAGCCAAAATCAAAGTTCTGCACCTTGCTTTGTCCCCATATAGGAGTAGTTATGCAGGTAACTACCCCCAGTGTTATGATCAAACGTTTCATATCTTTTTTGAATTTTAATTTAGTAAATGAAGAGTGGCTGCATGATAGTAACTGCCCGCTTCGTTTGAAAATGAAACAATAGACTGAATCCAGATGATGTAGTTTAAGGCTACTGATGCCATCGGTGGTCTTTTGCTAAGATTTGTTTTGTTGTTTATTGATTGCAAAGGTAGTAATTTTTGGTGGAAATAGTTTCTCTTCTCCGAAGATTTTTGCCATTAGTGTTACTTTTCCTTGATTTTGTGATGGTCGGGTATGTAATTTAAGTGTTTTTGCGCTATGGAGACAAGCAGAAAGAAAATTATTCGCAGGGCTGTGAGGGAGTTTATCCTTTTATGCAGCCAAAGCTTCTAGGATGTTTGTAAATGCCACTCTGCGTAATCTGGAACTCAATATCGGCAATTTGGCAACGAGTGCCTGTGTGAATTGGATGATATCGATATTGAAATCTCCGTGCTCACTCCGATGAAGCGTATCCATAGCATTGATGAGTTTCAATTGGGCAAACAGGGTATTTTCATGCGCAAGGGATATCATGCGGGTACCTTCCTTCCACAAGTTATTGATGAAGTAGCGCGGTCGAAGGAGGAATTTCTGGGCCATTGCGATTCCTGCAGATGGCAGAGAAATGTGCCTGGATAGAGCAGGTGATTGAATATCCTGAGGAGATTATATATGATGAGAAATTCACATTGACGTTCACTCCTGATTATATGATTATCCTGGAGGATGGATGTATCGTAATGGTGATGCTCATGCCCTACCATCTGTCTTCCACTCAGGCTGTACAGAAGAAATGGTATGCTTTGATGGAATACTGCAGGCTCCATGGCTACGGATGTGTACTTTACGAATTAGAAAGTACAGCGGTTAACAACAAGACAAATGTCGAACTGATGCAGATGATCGTGACAGAAAGTCTGGTTCACAAAACATAATTCCTGCCAAATTGACCATTTCCGCAGGACATAATTTGATGAAAATCAAGAAATCGCCCTTTTTTGAAGTTTTCTCTTAAAAAAAATGTGTACGCACACAAAAAGGCATTACCTTTGCACTCGAAAAGATTGAATAACGAATAATTAAAGAAAGAAAGGGTAACAATTATGATGGTATTAGGAATGACACTGGCAGTTGTAGCTGCTCTTTTTGCAGAGGTTGTAAATGTCAACAAGAAGATTAGCCTCGGCAAGTAATCAACCTTTGAGAGGCATCTAAGCATGCTTCAATGAAGTTGATTTGAAATGGATAAAGATTAGGATAACAGATAAATAGAGAAAGGATAAGATTATGTTAGTTGTAGGTATGATTTTAGCAATGATCGTTGCCGGATGCGCTGAGTATGGTGCAAGATCTAACATGAAGGACTTCGCTTAACAAGCGGTTCTTCTTTCAATTTGAGAGAATTTAAACAGTAGTTCCATATAATAGATAAAGAAAGGCAGTTGTAGGCATTTGAAAGATGTCTGCAGCTGCCTTTCCTTTTTATATTCATTTATGATAGTTTTCTACTAAAAAGTTGTATCTTTGCAACCAAATTATTGATCTACAGCCCAAGGCTTTGAGCATGCCAAGCAATGGTGCAGGGATAATGGTTACAGTGTATATTAAATAAATATGAAAATGGATAGAGATTTACGTTTGATAGAAGAGCAACATCCTCTCATACATAACATAACCAATTATGTTGCCATGAACTTTGTGGCAAATAGCCTACTGGCAATTGGGGCATCCCCAATCATGGCACGCGCCCAGGAAGAGGTGGAGGAAATCTGTAGCAAGAGCAATGCCTTAGCACTTAATCTGGGCATTTTGGAAAGCGAGACAGCACACTCAATGCTACTCGCAGGTAAAGCTGCTTCTAAAAGCAGAATTCCAATTGTATTTGATGTGGTTGGAGTAGGTGCCACTAGATTTCGAATGGATACTGCATCAAAGATCATCCTTCAATGCCAGCCAGCCGTCATCAAGGGTAATGCCAGTGAAATACGATCATTATACTCGCATCAGATAGGAATGCAGGGAGTAGACAGCCATCTTGAAACTTCTGAGGTTGAGGAACAGGCTCAAATTCTTGCCAGGAAACTGGCATGCATCATCGTTATTACCGGTGCTACAGACATCATCACGGATGGTAAAAAAGTAGCTTATGTTCATGAGGGGCATCCTCTGATGGGCAAGGTTACAGCCATGGGGTGTGCTGCCACTGGTATCATAGGAGCTTTCCTTTCAGTAAACCCTAATCCGTTTGATGCATCTGTTCATGCCATGAAAGCCATGGGCATTGCAGGAGAAAGAGCTGCTGCCATTTCTAGAGGCAATGGTAGCATGATGGTGAACTTCCTCGATGAACTTTGTAATCTGGCATATCATGAGTAAAATTATCAAAATCAAGAAGAGATCATTCATGAGACGGTTTTATGCCATCAATCTATTTGGCATTATCATTACTTGCTTAGTCCTGAAATATAGAAATTGGATGAAAGCATATTACAACATCAGATTTGAGAAAGAAGCCTATGCTCACCAGAATGATATGGAGTATTTAATTCGGAGGAAACACTATTGCTATCTGACACGCATTGAAGCAAGACACATTTAGGCATTCCCCAACTTTTTGGGGAATGTTTCCACATTCTTTCCTCATTTTCCACACTATTCATTTTTGGCACAAAGGACATAAGCTTCTGATTATCAATACAAACTAATTTCTATCATCTTTTTGGCACGCAGATTGTGACTATGATTAGCGGGTTCGATAATGAATCCACAAACAAGTAAGTAACATCAATTAGTAACAATTTTAAAAAGATAAGATTATGAAGAAGTTTATGTTTGCAGCTATCGCAGCTTTGGTTATGGTTTCAGTAAGCAACGTTTTTGCATCAAGCAAAATGGTAAGTAACGCTCAGGTTGCTCCTGTTGATACAGTAGCTCCAGATGCTCCTTCAGATACATTGGCTGTTGGTACTCCTATCCAACCACAGGCTGGTGTTGAGGATTCTACCCAGCAGGAGAATGCCACAGAGGCAACTACAGAAGCAACTCCAACAGAGACTCCAACAGAGACTCCAACAGAGAATGCTACAGAGACAACAACAGAGAATACCACCGAAGAGACTCCAGTAGCTACAGAACAGCAGGCTATTGCTGAATAATAGAGAAAATACAGTTCATTTTGTAAGCGTTATACAGGAATAATAGGGAGGGACGTGGTTTCATGGGGCAGCACATTGAAGCCATGTCTTGTCCCGACTGCAGGAACATAGTACCTCTAGTGGTGGGTGGAGTGAATTCTTTTCTAAACCTGTTTTTCAATCCATGCCATCAATACCGCTACTGCATATTGCTGTTCTTCTCCTGTCAGCTGTCTTCCGGCAGGTATATGATGCCATTTGAAGAAACATTCACGACAGCAGCAGCCTGTAGCATGCTGGGCTATAAATACAGGATGCCCTCTCATCGGTGTCTGCTTGCCGTCATTGGGAATCACGGCAGGAGCAAGGCGTTTGGCAACGAAATCCTCAGCATGCTTACGGATGGTTTCCAAGCCCTTTTCTGCAATATATTCCTTATCCCTCTTCGAAAGGTGAAAACGGCTGCGGAATGCTGATTTGGAAAGTCTTTCAAACAGACCTGTCAAGTCATACTCTTTGTCTGGAGATGTATGGTTTTCCTTGTTTTCTGAAGAGACGGAATCTTTCAGATGATCCTCTTTCTCCTCAGGAAACAAATTGAGTTCTACATATCTGGCATGGTTTGCCCTTGAATCATTTTTCATATCTATTTATCTCCTATATCTGTTTCATCCTTGTAGATAGATACATTCTTATCGAATTTACAAATAATGGAATGCATTTGTGACTTTTCAGTCTCCAGTTCCTGCAGAATTCTCTTTGCTTCCAGTACTTTTTTGCAAAAATAATAAATATTCTCAGATTTCGCAAGATAAAATACAATATGGCATTCTTATTTATAATATATTATACTTTTATTGAACTTTTCTTTGAGTTTTGCCATATTTTCATTAACTTTGCCAGCAAAACTATCATTAAGAGTTACCCTTTAAAATAAACGTATTATGCAGATATTATTGGCAAATGCCAAAATCATGTTTGATAAGGCAGATAGGGCAGCTGTTTCAAAGCCACTTTTCCAATCTGTGGCTGAAATGTTGGCTGCAGAAATGGCTAAGCTTGACGTAGAGGAATTGGCTAGGCAACTTGATTGTAGCCACAAGATAGCTTCGGAAAACTGGAAGCGATATCATAATTTTATGGCTGCAGAGAAGATGCCTGCCATACTTTCCTACAATGGACAGGCGTATAAGCATCTGCGCGCCAACACTTTGGGAGAAGAATCCCTGCAGTATGCCCAGAAACATCTCTGGATTACCTGCTTTCTCTATGGATTGCTTCGGCCGATGGATGGCATCGTGCCTTATCGTATGGAGCATTGCGTGACGCTTGAAGCTACAAACGACAAGCCGATCAATCAATTTTGGAAAGATAAACTGACCGATGTTCTTATCCACAGTGTGAAAGCTGACGATGGCATACTTATCCATCTCTCTACGGCAGAATATGAACATCTGTTTGATTGGAAGAGAATTTGCAGGGAAGTGAAAGTCATCCAGCCCCTCTTTTATGTTCGCCAGAAGGATGGTAGGCTGAAAATGCAGGCTGTGTGGGCTAAATCCTGCCGTGGAGCTATGGTGAGATACATTCTAAGCAACCAACTTGCTACTCCAGAAGAATTGGCAGCCTTCAGTTACGAAGGTTTTGAATACGCACCAGAATTAGGAGAAGCGGCTTTTCCGCATTTCGTTCGTAATATAACAAAATAGTACTTTTTTACTTTTCCTACATCAAAGATGATATCTTAGAAGACAAGGGAGCGGACTAGGCAATGCTTTAGTCCGCTCCCTTGTTTAATTTAGTTTAAATCCTGAACAATTCTTGTTTATCTCTAGGTAAAATTGTATCTTTGCCGTGGAGAAAGTTATATTCAGCACTGCTGAACTTGTATTCAACACTGCTGAACTTAAGTTCAACACTGCTGAACATAGATTCAACATCGCTGAACGGAGATTTCTTCTAATGATAAAGACTATTATCCTTAAGAGTATAGATGAGTGCATTTAAGGATGCAAACTATCTCTTCCAGGACTATGGTCTCTCTTTATAAATGATGATGTAGAACTTAATAAGGAAAGGAATCGATATGGCAAAGTACATGTTACAGGAGATGTCGGATGTTCATCATACCGGCAAGCGTAAGGTTTATCCCAAGATGGTAGTCAACCGGACTCTATCTCGCAAGGAATTCATCGAAAGGATGCAGGGTTATCATCGTGGCATTTCGGCAAGCACCACGGAGGCTGTGCTGATGGATGTGGAAGAAATACTGGTTGAGATGCTCTCCATGGGCTATAATGTGAATCTGGAGGGCCTCGGTACCTTCTCTCTATCCTTGGGTTTCGAGGATGACAAACCTACGGAGATGCAGGGCGATGACGACAAGATGACCTATCGCAAGGTGGGTGTAAGAGATGTGAATTTCAAGGCATCTCCCGATTTCATCAAGTCTGTGAAGCAGGCAGCCGACCGCGATCTGGAGCGGGATATGGGTGGCGTAAAACTGATATTGAAAAAGAAATATACCCGAGAGGAGCGTATCGCCCGAGCCCTGGATGTCATCGATGAGAATGGCTTCATCGGTCTTACCGACTATGCCTACATCAATAACTTGAGCCGCACCGCCGCCTCATTGGAGTTGAAGGAGATATCCCATGACGAGACTGTTCCCATCCGCTCTATGGGTCAGCACAGTCACAAGGTCTGGGTGAGGAGAAAAAAATAAGATAAAGCATGATTTCTCATCGTTTTCTTTGGTGTTTCCAATTCTTTTCGCTAATTTTGTGGCGTTAATTTAAAAGAAAGGAATAAGATGGAAACGATTAATATTCAGTTTCAAGTACCTTCTACAGGTCAATATACGCTTGACGAATTTGTCGCCAAGCTCAAAGACTATGCTGAAATATTAGCAAGTTCTATCTCCAAGTCTGGAAACAGTTACCAGGAAAGATATATGAGCCAGGCAGAGCAGGAAGCCTATGTGGCAGAAAGCCTCAACCGTGCTCTTGATGAAATGGAAGCTCATAAGAAGAATGGGACTAAGCCGATGGATGCTCGTGATTTGTTGAGAAGACTTCGCTAGGAATTTATTTGGGGGAAGAAATTTATAAGATTCCTCTGGTTTACAATAAAGAAGTTGGGGCTTAGTCTCAGAATTTTAAAAAGGACAATAATAATTGTTGGAATATAGCAGAAGATAGAAGAAAAGATTATGAGTAAAAATATTGATATATTTAATATCCTTTCTGGAGGTGAGCGTGTTACTTTAGAATGTAAAAAAGCAACTAAGGGAGTTCCTGCTTCTTTGTGGGAAACCTATTCAGCTTTCGCCAATACGTATGGTGGAATAATTCTGTTGGGCGTGGTTGAGCACATGGAAGAAATGGACAATTCCAAGCGTTTTGAAATCATAGGTGTTGAGGATGCAGACAAAATTCGTAAAGATTTGTGGAATACAGTCAATAGCCGAGAAAAAGTGAATATCAATCTTCTATACGATGATGATATTCAGACGATAGATATTGATGGAAAGAAAATTGTTGCTATTAATATTCCTCGTGCAGACTACACCGTTCGGCCTGTCTATATTAACAACAATTTGTCAAGAGGCACTTTTAAGCGTAACCATGAAGGTGACTACCATTGTACTGAGCAAGAATTGAAAATGATGCTTCGTGATGCAAATGAAGCTGGCAACGATGGATTGTTGCTTGAATACTATACAATGGATGATATTGATATTCCAACTTTAGAACGTTTCCGACAGATGTTCCAAACTTTGCATCCTGAACACCAATGGAACTCATCAGACCATAAGGAGTTTTTGATAAATTTTGGCGGTTATACAAAAAATCGAAGGACAGGAAAGGAAGGTTTGACTATGGCAGGACTTTTGATGTTCGGAAAGGGGCTTCCTGTTCGTGAGCGTTTTGATAATTTGCGTATGGATTATATCGATAAATCTAATTTGGTAGGAGACCAACGTTATAGCGACCGACTAACATACGATGGTACATGGGAGAATAACTTGTTTAATTTCATTAGGATGATCATTCCAAAACTGACACGTGATTTGCCGCATCCTTTCAGTATGAATGGTGTAATTCGGATAGACGATACTCTTCAAGCCAAAGCTGTACGTGAAGCTGTTACGAATATGGTTATCCACTCTGATTTTATGATTAATGGAGTATTGAAGGTCGAAAAAAATGACGATTGCTTTGTATTGACTAATCCTGGACTTCTGAAACTGCCCGTTGAGCAGATTTACAAGGGAGGTGAGTCTAAAGCACGTAATCAGCGTATGCAGAATATGTTCCGAATGATAGGCTATGGCGAAAACCTAGGCTCAGGTTTCCCTCTTATTCTAAATGCTTGGAATGATAAGCATTGGATCAAGCCGGAATTATTAGAACAGCCTGAATTATTGCAGGTCAAATTGACTTTGCATATTCAAAATGAGCCGATAAATGAGCCGATAAATGAGCCGATAAATGAGCCGATAAATGAGCATCTATCAAATCGGCAAATTGCTATAATTATGGCAATAAAGAAACAACCATTCTTGACAAGAGATGATTTAGCGAAAGAAGTTGGAGTGTCGCTTGCGACTTTAAAAAGAGAAATTTCCATTTTGCGTAAGAATGGCTATATAGGTCGTGGAGGTAGCAATAAAAATGGTCAATGGCTACTTCTTAAAAAGATTTGTAAATAGATTTAGTAAAATGTCGAATGTAAAATCGGAATAGAATGGTATAAGCCTTTCAGCATTTATATCGCTGAAAGGCTTTTTTGTGTCTTAAAGTGAAGAAAGTTGTTCTTTTCTTTGGCATTTCCAATTCTTTTCGTTAATTTTGTAGCGTCATTTCCGAGATGGCTGGCAAAGGGATGCTGGCTGATAAGTCTGGGGATTGGCTATATCTTTTAGAATTAGACGTTTACTACGTTTCGCTTTGACGCACTGGAAATTAGGGACTTCCAATAATGATAGTCGGAGAGAGATGGCAGTGGACGCCAACTTAACGTGTATTTATGCACGGCACAAGTGCGCCCTTTCGTATAGGAAGGGTGTGCCTTGTGCTACATACATATATACCATGTTGGCGTAGGTGTGTCCTCTTGCTTCTGTTCTTGCTATCATAGGTCCCCTAATACCTCAGTGCGCAAGGACATTAAAGGAGTAATGACCCCTGCGCCAATTCTTTTGGATAGATTTGTGCCTACTTAGAAAACAACAACTAACTTGTAACTTGTTGGTACAAAGACTAATTTAATCGGATTATATTTATCTGCTTTGGGGGTGAGCAAAGGGATGTAACGTCGTTATTCTTATGAACAAATACG
Source organism: Prevotella sp. TF12-30 (assembly GCF_003436715.1). Classification (NCBI taxonomy): domain Bacteria; kingdom Pseudomonadati; phylum Bacteroidota; class Bacteroidia; order Bacteroidales; family Prevotellaceae; genus Prevotella; species Prevotella sp. TF12-30. Next base: position 50,673 of record NZ_QSQJ01000012.1, read on the forward strand.
AACTCGCAAAGAAGATAAATGAATTGGAGGGTCTTACGAATGATGAGAAATCGGAGTTAATCAAACTACTTCGTTCGCAAAAGAAGTATGGTTTGGTTTGGGAAGACAAGCCTGAGGATGCTGAGCAAAGAATGGTCAACGAGCAGCCTGTGCTTGTTGAAGTGCCTGAACGTGCCATCCTCAGCGATGATGCTGAGGCGCCAAACCATAGTCTTATTGAAGGCGATAACCTCGAAGCCCTTACAGCCCTTAGTTATACCCATGCCGGGAAGATTGATGTCATTTATATCGATCCTCCTTACAATACAGGTAAAGCTGATGAATTCAAATATAACGATAAATATGTAGATGCTACAGATGGATATAGACATAGTAAATGGTTGTCTTTTATTTCTAAACGTATAAAAATTGCAAAGCTATTGCTTAAAGATACAGGATTGATTTTTATTTCTATAGATGATAACGAAGTAGCTCAGTTGAAGTGTCTTTGTGATGAAGTCTTTAATACGTTTACGGATAAAGCGAGAACTAATTGCTTAGGTGTATTAGTATGGAACTTAGGTACTGGTACGCAAGCTGGTCATTTTACAAGAGCTCATGAATATGTGCTAGCTTATGCTGTAAATAAAGATAAAGTTTCAAATTTTACAGGGGGATCTGGGGAAATTGATCATTCTGCATTAAAAAAAGTATCAAAGAAAAATCCACCGGTAATATATACTTTCAAAGCTGGTGCGAAATTTTTGGCACCTAATGGAACTGAGTTATTTGATGAATGGGGAGGTTCTGAAAAGACAAGATTGTTAGATGGACGCATGGTTGCTGAAAATGGAAAATTGAAATATGATGTAACTCTAGAAGCAGGTTTTGCTATGATTCAACAAATGAAAACCTGGTATAACGGTGAATATACAATTGATTCCAAAGGACAACATGTGACAGAATTCTATTTTAATAGTACTGGAGTGTTGCATTATAAAAAAGAAAGAAGTATAATAAACCCACCATCTGTGATTAATGATTGTGGTTCAACCAAGGCAGGATCAATTGAGTTAGCCAACATATTAGGCAGCTCTGATACTTTTGGTTATCCAAAACCAACTCAATTAATAAAGTTCTTATTATCCTTGCAAGGAAAGGATGTTACTATCCTTGACTTTTTTGCTGGTTCCGGTACAACTCTTCATGCAACAATGCAATTGAACGCCGAAGATGGCGGGCATCGCCAATGTATCTTGGTTACCAATAATGAGAATGGAATTTGTGAGAATGTAACTTATGAGCGAAACCGTCGAGTTATCCAGGGCTATACTACACCAAAAGGCGAGGAGGTTCCAGGCTTAACCCGTAACAACCTTCGTTATTACAAGACAAAGTTTGTGCCTCGTGATAAGAGTCCGAAGAATCTGCGTAATTTGATGGCACTCTCTACAGATATGCTTTGCATTCACAACGATACATATATCGAGAAGCCATTTGCAGGCAAGAACATCAACAACAAGATTGCTCGCTATTTCGAGAGCAATGATGGAACTAAGCGAATGCTGGTGATTTATCGTGCTGAGGCTATTCAAGCCCTGGTAGAGTTGATGAAGCAGGAATTCAAGAATGCCGAAAGTAAGGAGAACGGCAAACTCATGGTCTATGTCTTCTCGCCAAACGGCTATGCTTATGATGATGAGTTTGAGGATGTGGCAGATTACGTTTCGCTTTGTGCCATGCCTGATGCCGTATTGAATGCTTATCGCAGAGTTTTGCCAAAGAAGCGTCAAGCGCAACTCTTGGAGGATGTTGCAGAAGAAACGGATTCAGAAGCGAGAACAGTCGAAGAATCGGATTTATTTCAAAATCAAACATATACAATGGCAGCAAGTGAAATCAAAGATAATAGGGAAGGAGGCGACGAATGAAACAGATACAATATCAGCAGAAAGCAGTCAAGGAATTGGTAGATAAGACTATTGACCTGCTTACCTATTCAGGTATGCGCCACACACTCGTATTCAAGGCTCCAACAGGTGCCGGCAAGACGGTGATGGCATCAGAAATGTTGCTCCGACTGAATGCAGAGTTGAGAGACCGTACGGATGTACCTTATAAAGAGTTGGCATATATTTGGATTGCTCCCAACAAGCTTCATGAACAGAGCTACTTTAAGATGAAATCCTTCTTTACGGAAGGACAGGAGTTGCATCCGGTCATCTATGACGACCTCGACCATTCTGCCGAAGGCTACATCCATCCGGGAGAAATCCTTTTCGTTAACTGGGAGAGTATCAATAAAGATAATGCCGTGATGATACGTGATACGGAGCAGAGTGCTTCGCTCTACGATCTTACTCGCAGAACCCAGGAAGAACAGAATATTCCTATTGTCGTTATCATCGATGAAGAGCACATGTTTGCCAGCAAACTCGCCAACAAGACAGAGAAGGTGTTGAAGAACATCAATCCAAAAGTTGAGCTCCGTATCTCGGCAACCCCTGAGACCAAAGGCGATTTAGATGTGAAGATACCTAGAGAGGCTGTTGTTAGAGAAGGTATGATTAAACAGGGCGTGGTATTGAATCCTGCCTTGAACTTCACGGATCCGAATGGCTCTTTGAACCAGCATTTGGTGAGCCTTGCCTTGAAGAAGCGGGAAGAGTTGGCTGAGGCTTATCGTAAGATAGGCGTTCATATCAATCCTCTGCTGCTTATTCAGTTGCCTAATGATAAAGATAAGATGGATAAGGATGATGAAAGTATCAAGGAAGAGGTGATGCAATATCTGGATACCATCAAGAATATCAATGTTGACAATGGCAAGTTGGCGATATGGCTCAGCAACGAAAAGGAGAATCTGGATGGTATAGAGAAACCGGATAATCTGACCGAAGTGTTGCTTTTCAAGCAGGCCATCGCTCTGGGATGGGACTGCCCTCGTGCCGCTGTGCTCCTCATCTTCCGAAAGATAGAGAGTTTTACTTTCACCGCTCAGACTGTGGGACGCATCCTTCGTATGCCAGAGCAGCATTTCTATGAGGACGACCGACTGAATTGGGGCTATGTATATACCAATCTCAGCAAAGACATCATCAAGATTGTGCAAGATGATATGGACTATATGTCGAATATTCATGCTGTTCGTCGAGAGAATCTATGCAATGTGGTGCTGCGTTCTGAATATTGTGAGCGTCCTGCCATTGCACGTAAGCGACTGGGACCAGATTTCAAGAAGGTACTTGCAAAAGTCTTTGAAGATATTCTTCTGGTTAAGAACCGCCAGTTATCTCTTTTCACGATAGATGACTTGGAGGGCAATGTGGATGAAGGAGATTCCGAAGATGTTGAGGCTGCAGAGAGCATTTATGCCAAAAACAGAAAGGCATGTGAGGATAAGATTACCTTTAAAGTAAGAAGCATTGGTATCGATTTGATAGAGGATGTCAGCATCACGGGTGAGACAGGTGAGACTCATGTGGATAAGAAGGCAAGATATGTCCGCACGATGCAGGAATTGAATAATTCATTCAATGCTTTCTGTGCCAAGTGTATTGGTTCGAAGTTTGAGAAAGTGAGTGTCACGACATTGGCTTTTGCCTTGAAGGAACTGATGGAAGACCTGTTTGAACTCTTCGAGACGGATGCCGTAAAGGTGATTCTTTATCATGGTAACAAGGAGGTATTTGCAGATTTGATAGACCGTGCATTGAATCGTTATCAGAAGATTCTTGAGGAACGACAGAATCAGCAGAATGCAAAGTATTATAAAACTTATGACTGGGAGGTTCCTGTAGAACGACTTTATAAGGAAGAAAGCCATCACATCAAGGATGAGGTACGAGATCATGCTCTTCTGCCATTTGTAGAATTAAAGAATGCCTCTAAGCCTGAAGAGCGTTTCGAAGCTTTTCTGGAAGCCAACAAGGAGTATATTGACTGGTGGTATAAGAATGGTGATGCCGGCAGGCAGCATTATGCCATCAGTTACGAGAACAAGGAGGGGCACAAAGCCCTCTTCTATGTGGATTTCGTGATTCGCATGAAGAATGGCCAGGTCTTCCTCTTCGATACCAAGAGTGCTGGAAGTGATGTGGATGCCGTGGAAAAGCATAATGCCCTCATCGACTATATGGCGAGCGAAGAGAACAAAGACAAGCATCTGAAGGGTGGCATCATCATCGAGAGAAATAACAACTGGAAGTACTGTCCGATGAAGGTAGAGAACACTACAGACATTGTGGAGTGGGATAGCTTCTATCCGAAAGAATATAAATAAGTCATAAACGCTACATATATAATAAGGTGTAATAACAATGGCAAAGGGACTAGATGGAAAATTCTTGCACTATGGCATCCGAAAGGAAGACCTCGACCTGATCAGGACGCTATGCGAGAAGCATGAGATTGACTTCGACTGGATGAGCGAGGAAATCCTGCGCAAATATCATGCAGCCAAGGTGGATAAGATAGAAATGAATGACGAGGATACTGAGAAGATTATCGCCGAGGCGATTTCTCAGATCAAGTAATGAATCAAGAATGAAGAACGAAGAGTGAAGGATAGATTATGATTATCAAAAGAATCAAAATCAAGAACTATAAGACTTATCTGAGTCTTGACTTGGATTTGTCGGTGAGACCCGATCAGCCCATCATCCTGATAGGTGGTATGAACGGTGGTGGTAAGACCACGCTGTTTGAGGCTATCTGTGGAGCTCTTTATGGATTGAAGATTCAGAACAAGGCGCATTTTCAGGAACTCTTGAACAATGGAGCCTTGGGAAAGGTGGAGCCTACCATCGTGCTTGAACTCTCTTTCGAAGGTATGGTGCTCGGACGCAAGCAGCAGTATCTACTGCGTCGCACTTATAAGCTTAATCCTGCCAACAAGCCTGTGGAGAATGTGCTGCTCAATATGGACGGCACACCTTTCTCCTATGGTACGGCTACGCCTCCGCAGCAGCGTGCCCTCAACGAGCAGCAGGTGAATAAGATTATCAAGGCAAACTTGCCGCAGGAGCTCAGCAAGTATTTCCTCTTTGATGCCATGCAGTCGAGCGAGCTCTTGAAGGAGAATGTCTTTGCCCAAATCATCAAGGATAATATCCAGAATGTGATGGGATTCAACAAATATCTGCAATTAAAAAATGCTGCCGAGCATCAGCAGCAGGAGTGGGCAGCAAGGAGACTGGAGGCGCAGAAGGAGGCTGAAGAATATAATGGGCTTTGCGAACAGCGCAACCAACTGGTGACTTTGCTGGAGGAGAATACCAAGCTACAGGATGATAAGTACAAATATCTGGTTTCCATTCAGGCTGAATATGATGCCGCCAAGGAAGGTGCCAAGGATTCTGCCGAGACTGCACGAAAGATTCAGGATCTAGAGGCCAGCGTGAAGGATACGCAGGAGTCGTCAAAGCGATATAATGCCCAATTGAAGCAGGTGGTGGAGACTTTGGAAATCAACGTGTTCTTTCCGAAACTTGCACAGGGAATCACAAACGAGGTAAACGACATCATCCGACAGAAAGAAGCCTTGAAGCAGGAACGTGAAGGGGTGCTCTCTCTGGAGCAGATGCGTGAGGTAACTACCAAGATTCTTGGTTATCTGAAATCAAAGTGCCTCTGTCCGGATTCCGTGGAGGATGAGGATGTGGTGGCTTACCTGAAGAGTCAGCAGGAAGCTTTGCAGCGCAAGGACGATTATGCTTTCCTGGATGAAAGCGAGTTTGATGCGCTCAAGAATCTGCTGGGTACCAATGCTGTGAATGAGTTTATCGCCCTTAATGACAGTCGTTATGATTTGGAAAAGCGGTTGGAGAACTATGATAATCAGCAGAGTCAGATAGCTCTGCTCCGTCGTAGTATGGTAAGCGGCAATACCGAAATCATCAAGGCATACGAGGAGGCTAGCCGTGAACTCGAATTCTTGAAGAAGGAGGCTGATGACAGAAAGGTGAGCATTGGGAAACTGGAGCGTAAGATTCATCAGTTTGATGTGCAGATACAGCAGGAACCTGATGTGAAATATGACATGCTGGTGAAACTGAAACCTTTCTTTGAGGATGTTGCCGACACTCTGCTCAAACGCAAGAAGGAAAAGATAGAGGAGGATATGAAGGAGCAACTCAACAAACTCCTGATTTCCTATAAAGGCTGCATCGCCAAGGTGGAGCTATCAGACAGTATGGAGAATTTCACCATCCGTCTCTATCACAAGGCTGGAAATGAAATCTCGCTCAACCAACTGAATGCAGCATCCAAGCAAATCTTTATCCAGGTGTTGCTGAAGGTGCTTCGAAATCTGGGTGATTATAATCCACCTGTGATGATAGACACGGTGATGGGTGTTTTGGATGAGGAGAGCCGTGATGTGCTGATGGAAGAATACTTCCCGGGACTTGCCGAGCAAACCATCCTGCTCTGCACCACTTCGGAAATCAGAAAGGATAAGGATTATATGAAGCTGGAACCATTCCTCTCCCGTTCTTATACGCTGGTAAGAGATGGGGAAAGTCAGAGCACCCACGTGGAGGAAGGATACTTTGGAGTAATGTGTAATGAATAATGTTTCATATTGACGGAGCAATATAAATATGGAAGTAGCATTAGAGAATATACGACAGGCAGAAGGTATGGTGGAAGCCATCATGCCTTTGAAGGAGAAACTGGAGAAGCGTTTGAACCTTTCGCGGCAAGTGGAAGGGGAGAGGGATGCTATGCTAACCCTGAATAAGGTGATGCGAATCTGCCTGATAGCCAGTTTGAGTCTAACGGAGAAGAGAAGCGTGGATGGTTTGGGAGATATCGGATTGTCGAAATCTTCTCAGCGCATTATGCCTAGTTTCTTTACCAAAGACAATAAGAGGTCGCTCTTTTCGGCTTTGTTGAAGTTGAGATATAGAGATTGCGAGGTGGATTGGCAGAATGCCAGTATCGTGGGGCGCATCGTGGCGAAGGAAATCTATCGGGGTATCGCTTATCTTTCGGAAGATGAGAATCTGAATGCTTTCCTCTTTGCTGCAAGCGACAGGCGACATGGTGGAAGTGGCATTCCTGCCTTGGAGTTGCTGATAGGTGAGTATGCAGAAGATATGGAAGCGAAACTGAATATCAACGGACGTTCGGTATCGAATGCACAGATTCTGGTGGCAGGTACCACGGGTTCGGGTAAGACCAATCTGCTGGCTGTGTTGATTCAGCAGTTTCGTAATCTCTCCACGGAAACGCCTTATCCCGTCAATTTCCTTTTGTTCGATTATAAGGGTGAATTCTCAGACCCGTCGAATGCCAGCTGGCTTGTTCACTTCGATGTAGATAGGAGTTGCATTCTCGACCCTGTGGTTGCGCCATTGCCTTTCACGCCGTTCAAGGATTTTACGGGCAGGACCATCAATGAAGTCAATCTCTATTCCACGGAGATGGCTGGTGCTCTCTGTGCTGTAGATCGTGCAACGGTGAGCGCAGCCATGAGTAATCGGTTGAGTGAAGCCATTGTTGAGGCTTATAAGCAGACGGCAGGCAAGCCTATCACTTTTGAGTTGATGCTGATGAAATATCAGCAGAGAATGCAGAATCCGGATAAGGATGATAGCATCACTTCGGTTTTGAAGCAGTTGATTCGCAATCATCTGTTTGCATCGGAAGATAAGGTGAATCTGGTAGATGAGTGTTTTATCGTGAAGATGGATGCTTTCCCGAAAGATGGTCCGATAGCCAGGGCTATAGTCTATTTCATCATTTCGAAGCTCAATAATATCTATGAGCAGTTGCCGAAGCAGGCGGTGAATGAGGATTATGTACAGATTCGTCACTTCACGATTATCGATGAGGCTCACTATATGTTGGATTTTGACAATCAGCCGCTTCGCAATCTGATAGCTGTGGGTAGAAATAAGGGGTTGAGCATTATCTTTGCCACTCAAAACATGGACAGTTACAAGAGTAAGTTCTTTGATTTCTATGCCAATGCGCAGTATCCGCTCATCATGAAGCAGCAGACGATTTCGGACAGTATCATCAAGGATCTCTTTGGTGTGTCGGGTAAAGACTTCCAGGAAATCAAGTCGGCGATAGCTGGTTTGCAGAAAGGCGAGTTGATTATCAAGGATCATACGATGGCTGCCCTTGGTTTGGGTGGTAAGTCTTATAAGAAAATAAAGGTGACGCATCTTATTTGATGCGCCACTTTTTTATATGATATGCCTTGTTGCCCCTGATTTACAACAAACTTTAACGCTATTGCCGCTGATTTGCGACAAAAAAGTGGTAACTTTGCCCCTGATTTGAAACAAATGCGTATGTTTAGACGAAATATCATCAGTAAATTGGAGGCTTGGAAGCAAGACAAAAAGCATAAGCCTCTTATCTTGAGAGGAGCTCGACAGGTTGGCAAGACAACTGTGGTCAATGAGTTTGGCTCCCAGTTTGATAATTATCTATATTTCAATCTGGAAAGAAATGAGAATGCCAAGTTGTTTGAAATGGAGATTCCTTTAGACGACCTGGTGAATATGCTGTATGCCAGTGTCGGTAAGGTTAAGAAAGAAGGAACTACACTTGTTTTTATCGACGAGATTCAGAATTCTCCTAAAACCATAGCACTTCTTAGGTATTTCTATGAACAGAGACCCGATTTGTATGTTATTGCAGCTGGCAGTCTGTTGGAGAATCTGGTGGATGTTAAAGTCAGTTTTCCTGTGGGAAGAGTACAATATCTGGCTTTGCGACCTTGTTCGTTTTCGGAATTCCTGGGAGCTATCGGTAAGAATAATCTGCTTGCCGTACTCTCGCAGAAGGCGGAATATACGGTTGCCTTCCATGAACAATTGATGCATCTTTTCAATCAATATACCATTGTGGGAGGTATGCCTGAAGCTGTGCAGCAGTATGCTGAAAACCAAGATGTCATTGGTATCGAAGATGTTTATGAAACTCTGGTGCAAGCCTATAAGGATGATTCTGAAAAATACGTCAGAGGTAATAAGTTGACAGACGTAGTGAGATTCATCCTCTCCTATGGTTGGGCTTTTTCGGGTGAGACCATTACGTTAGGTAACTTTGCCAATTCTGGCTATAAGTCAAGAGAGGTGGGCGAGGCATTTAGATTGCTGGAGAAGGCTATGCTCCTGGAGTTGGTTTACCCTGTGTCTTCTACCCAGTTGCCGATTATCCCTGAGACCAAGCGAATGCCAAAACTCATCTGGTTTGATACGGGATTGGTGAACTATCAGGCGGGAATCAGAAAGGAAATCATTGGCTCTACCGATATGGTGGACAGTTGGCGTGGGCATATTGCAGAACAAATTACGGCTCAGGAATTATTGGCTTTGGAAGATAGGGTGGGACAGCATCGCTCATTTTGGGCAAAGCCTAATAATGGTGCAGAGGTTGATTTCATTTTTGCTCATAACTCCAAGCTTTATCCGATAGAGGTAAAGAGCGGAACCAATGCCCATCTCCGTTCACTTCAGGTGTTTATGGATAGTTCTGCTGTAAATATTGCCATCCGTATCTGGTCAAAGCCTTATTCCATAGATAAGGTCAAGACAATTCATGGCAAGGAGTTTACGTTGATCAATCTCCCTTTCTACCTGATAGGTAATTTGCGGAGCGTATTGGATGCTGTAGTAGAAGAATGAGTGATAGATACAAAAACAAAAGAATTCAGCAAATTAGCATCTTGGCTATTTGCTGAATTCTCAATTCATATTCTATTTTTCCTTTTTATTCTTTACTTGAAGCAGAGCTTGCCTTCGGCAATCTTCTTGGCTTCTTCTGGCTTGTTGGTGGTTATGAAGTCAACGCCGGAATCTACGCATTTCTGAATCTCCTTCATCTGGTCGATGGTCCATACATTCACCTTCATGCCCATGTCGTGGCTCTCTTTGATCCAATTCGGATTCTTGAGTAGGGCACCACCATAGTAGTCGATGCCGGCAAAGCCCTTCTGCTTGATGACTTCGGGAGCCACGTCGCTGCCCAGATAGTAAACCCGGGCTTGTGGGTTCAGCTTTACGAGTTCCTCGCAGGCATGCATGCTGAAGGAGATGTAATCCACCTGCTTCTCCATGCCTGCTGCCTTTACCAGATCAAGACACGCCTTTACGCATCTGTCTTCACGCTCAGGAGTCTGATGTGCCTTGATTTCCAGAATCAGCTGCATGGGAGCAAGCTTCTTGCCAGCCTCAAGGTAACTCTTCAGCGTGGCGATAGGCTCACCATTGGCAAGCTTCAGATTCTTGATGTCGGCATACTTGGCCTCCTCGATGATGATGCCATGGATGTCGTCGTCATGGTTTACCACCACGATGCCGTCTGTGGTGATGTGTACATCAAACTCGCTTCCCCAAACATCAGCCTTCTTTGCATTCTGCATGGCTACGATGGAGTTCTGGGCTGCACCCAGACTGTTCCAATAGCCACGATGGGCTATTACCTTTACTTGAGCCAGAGCGGAAGATGCCAAAAGCATCATTCCGCACAATATCATACTAGTCTTTTTCATTGTATATTACTTTTTTTTATTATCTTCTGAAATATTTCTAAAAATCTATTTAAAATCTGTATCTTATACCCAACTGGCACTGGTAAGGATTACCATTGCCACCAGCTACGCCGGCGTTGGTATTTACTGCATACTTATACTGCTTCTTCTCCTGGTCGAAACCTGTGATGTAATAGAGAGGAACGTTAGAGAGGTTCTTGCCTACACCCCAGTCTTTGTTGAGAAGGTTGGCCACATTGAATACATCCAGTGAAACTTCCAGGGCATGGGTCTTGTAAAGCTTGAATGCCTTCTCCAAGTGAAGGTCGAAGGTGCCGTAGAAACCGTTTACGCCGCCATTGCGCTCAGCCATCTTGCCATAGTTGTTCTGCAAATACTCCTTGAACTTCTTCTCCACCTTTGGGTTAGCCATCAGGGTTTCGAAGCCCTTGCGGATGCCAGCATCGGTGTTAGGGTCGTTAGGGTCGAAGATGTAGGCGAGGTCGTTGGTTGCCACGAAGTCACCATTCACGTTTCCGCCTACGATGGTAGAGTAGCGGGTGCCGCCGATGCCCGAGAAGCGGATACCTGCCTGGATGCCCCAGAAGGTTGGTGCTGTGCCATAAACTACCAGCTTATGGCGGAACTGCCCGTTGCCATAGCTCAACTGGCTCATGTCGCGTGGGTCATCCTTCACCATTTTTACTAATGTTGAGGTGTTTGCCACGTCGCCATTATAGGTGTTGTTGTCCTTTACGCTGTTCCATGTATAGCTGAATGAGAGGAATCCATCCTTGAAGTATCTCCAGCTACCGTCGATGACGAAGGCAAACTGGTTTACCTTTCCGATGGTGTTAAGCTCCAGTACACGACCTATCTCCTTGGTCTTTCTGCCTTCCAGCCAGTTGGTGTTGCCCTTGGCATCGATGGTGTTGGTAGGCACATAGACGCCACGTCCACCTTCGTTTTCCAATCTGAAGTAAGGCTCATCCACCATGTTCTTGTCGATATAGAGATAGTTGTGGCGAGCCAGAGTCATGTATCCTGCTACGCCCATCTTGAATCGGTCGCTGAAGTAGTGGGTATACGATAGGTTTGCCTTGTAGATGGTTGGCACCTTGGAGCCCTCCTTGTTGCAGTTGATGGTGACGAGCTTCTCTACATTTGGATTCTTCAGCAGATCAGCACCCGGAGCTGTGGCTGGATCCTGTCGATAGCTTGGGAAGTTAGGAGTAGGGATGAGGCTCGCATCCTGGGTATCGATGGTTACGATGCGGCTTCCGTCGAACACCTGACTGTTTACCGTGGCGTAGTTGTTGATGTCTGATGCGAAGATACCGCCACCAAGCTTCAGAATATCTGTATGCTTGTTGTTGATATCCCACTGCAACTGTAATCTTGGCTGTACCAAGAAGAGACCGATGCCCTTGTCGGTTCTTACACCGAGAAGACGGTCGGCTGGCTCGTAGTAGTTGCCGTGGTCAAGATAGGAAGCGTTGTCGATGCGTACGCCGGCTGTGAGGTCGAAGCCCTCGAAGAGTTGGGTGTGCATCTGACCGTAGATACCTGCGTTTACGATGCGCTGGGTTACCTTCTGGTTCTTTTCGCCTTCTACCATATATACGTCGCGGGCATATCGGTAAGGAGTCATATTGTTGAAACTATCGAGTCCCTTGAAGTAGAAACGACCGTTGGTCTCGCTGCCATAGAGTGAGGAGAGATGAGAATACATCACGTCCAAGCCCAGGGTATAGTTGATCTTGCCTGCATTGATGAGCAGGTTATCTACAAACTGATATACGTTGTCGTGGAAATTCTCTGGGGTGAATCGCTGTCCACCTATCTGGATGTTGGTCATCAAGGTCTTTCCATCTACTTCCGATGCCACGTTCTGCACGATGGCACGTGGAATGGTTCCGTTAGGCAGGAGACTGTTTGCCTTGGTCTCTTCCATCGAATACATCCATTGCACTTTCGCCTCGTTGGTAATCTTTGGTCCGAATACGCTGCGGAGAGATGCCATCAAGCTGTTGTCTGCGGTATTACAGTCGGAGTATGACTCCAGGAAGTTAATAGTGGTGTTGTCACCCTGGCTATATGGCTGCTTGTTGATGTTCAGGTTGTTGCGCACACTGAGCAGATTGGTTGGGTTGATCTGCCAGTCGATGCGTGCGAACACGGAGTTGGTGTTTGATTTCTTGTCAAACGAACCGTACTCCGGCTGGTTAGGCAGCCCGTATTTATCTTTTGCTATTTGGGTGAAGGCATCAAGTGTAGCTTGCGACAGATTGTATCTGCTTTCATCCGATGCTCCATGAATGTCGGCGATGCGCAATGGCTTGGTGTCCTGCTGATGATCCCATGCCACGAAGAAATGCAGGCGGTCTTTGATGATAGGTCCACCCAGCGAGAAACCATACTGATAGGTGGAGAAATCAGAGGTACGCTTGTTGCCGAGGATGTCGTACTGGCTGGCGAGCCAGTCGGTGCGGAGATAGGAGAATGCCGTTCCCTTGAGGGTGTTGGTACCTGACTGGGTTACGGCGTTGATGAGTCCGCCACCTGCACGACCATAGGTTACATCGTAGGCATTGGTTACCACCTTAAACTCTCTCACGGCCTCCATGGTCATGGCGTAGGGACTGCCTTTTCGGGTATTGGCAGCACCACCGGAGATCGGGTTCTTGGATGACATGCCATCTATGTTGAAACCGGTGGAAGAAGCAAGCTGACCGCTGAGGTTCATGCCGTTACTCAGCGGAGAGAGGTCGATGAGCGAAGTGAAGTTACGACCGTTTACAGGCAGTTTCTTGATGTCCTGCGCTGTAACGCTGGTTGAGGCTCCCTCGTTATCCACGTTCTTCTTCAGTGAGTTAGCCACCACTTCAATCTCTTTTAATTCCTGGCTCTGGTCGCTCATAGTGAAGTCAACACGCAGCATATCGCCCTGGTTGAGCGAATAGCCTGTGCGCTTCTGTTCACCATAACCGATGTATTTGGCAGTGATGGTGTAAGGCGAACCGAGCGGAATCTCTCGGATGGTATAGTTTCCGTTGGCATCTGTGGCAGCGGAAACGGTGAAACCTGTAGACTCGTTCTTTACGGTTACCAAGGCACCGATAACAGGTTCTTTGGTGTTATCCACAATTTTTCCAGTAACGGTGGCACGGGTGTTCTGTGCAAAGAGGCACGTGGTGCTACCAGCCGCCAACAGCGCTGCGGTGGCGACAAATCGAATTGAATTCATAATACAATCTTTGATTTATAAATATTTATCGTGATTCTGCTGAATATAAAAGACTTCTTCTTCTACTATTTTCTAAAAGATTTCTTCTGCAATTTCCTGAATGCTTTCTTCTACTTTCTCATGGCTGTGAGTGTACTCTCCACATCGTCGAGCATTTTTGCAGTACTCTTGCGGCTAGTCTTGAGCATCTGCTGTTCCGACTGTGGGTTGATGGATGTGAAGTAATTGCTACCCTGTGCCAATTTCTTCTTGTTGCCATCATAGAGTGAATAGTTCACGTAGTGGAAGATGGTCTTGAAAGGCTCTTCTTGATACTTGAGATAGTGATTGTCGAGGAGGAGGAGATAATCGGCTCCTGCCTGGTCGAGCATGCTACGGAGTTGGGTGGCATTGACGAATGTAAGGTCAGATGACTGGTTCTCGCCTTCGCCTGTGGTCTTGATATCCTCCAGAATGTCGTGGTAGGTGCCCTGAATGGCATTACCGTCTACATAGGTGAAGTTTGCCTTTGATTTCAGGGCAAGTTGTGCGAGGTTGTCTTCTATCACCTTATTATATATGTAGCATACGCTGTCTGGGTTGATCTGCGTATCCTCTGCCAGCATATCAGTAACGAAATAGTTTGATTTCACGTTGTCTTGAGCGCCTATCACGAGTACGCGATGGGCTTTTACTGCGTTGCTAGTGGCATTGCCTTCCAATTCTGGTGTGCCAGCCATCATGTTGCTGCTAACGAGCATGGTCATCATCAGCAAACTACCTTTTGCAAATGTTTTCTTTCTCATTCTTTTTCTTCTTTTCTATGATAATCTTTTCTGGTTGCAAAGGTAGGGGTATTAGATTACAGGAGAAATACAATGGTGATACAATGTTTTGAATGAATTGTTTCAAAATAATGAAGGTAGAATGTCGGGTTCGATGCTCCACCTTTTATATAGTACGCTCGGCATGAGCATTGTCTAACCTGTCCCACCTCTGTATTTTTCTCCGAGATGACGCCATCCATCGGAGCATAGAGGTTGCAGTCGCTGAGGCTTATGCCAAGACATATGCAGGTTGGCAGCTCGTTACCTTGGCTTTTGCCAAGAAGATGTAAGTTTTCCGTTAAATATTCTATTTTCTGATAGGTATTTCGGAAAAATTGCCTATTTTTGCAATATGAATTCAAAACGAAGCAATTATGGCATTGAAATTATATCCTGTAGGAATCCAAACATTTGAGCGTATTCGAAAGGAAAACAAGCTCTATATCGACAAGACGGAATATGTCTATCGAATGACACATTCTGGTGGATGTTATTTCTTCTTAAGTCGTCCACGCCGTTTCGGTAAGTCACTTTTGGTGTCCACTTTTGAGAGTTATTTCTCTGGAAAGAAAGAACTGTTTGAGGGGCTTGCCATCGAAAAGTTAGAGCAGGAATGGATGGAATATCCTGTGCTGCACTTCGATATGAGTGGAGGTAAGCACATGGAGAAGGAGCAGTTGGAGGATTATCTCTCAAATCGTTTGGAAGCAGAAGAGAGAAAATGGGGGATTACCCATACTAAAAGAGGTGCAAATGATCGATTGACGGAATTAATTACCACCGCTTATGAAATTAGCGGCAAGCAGGTGGTCGTGCTCATCGACGAGTATGATGCGCCTATGCTCGATGTTGCTCACGATAAAGAAACTTTGGATGTGCTTCGCAATTTGATGCGCAATTTCTTTAGCCCACTCAAGATGTGTGAGCCTATGCTTCGTTTTGTCTTCCTGACTGGCATCACCAAGTTCTCGCAAGTGAGCATTTTTAGCGAGTTGAATAACATCAAAAATATTTCGTTGGATGATGAATATGCTGGAGTTTGCGGAATCACCAAGGAAGAATTGCTTACCCAGATGAGCGAGGATATAGATGTGTTGGCAGAGGCACAGGGGATGACAAGAGAGGAAACTATTGCTAAACTCAAGGAGAATTATGATGGCTATCACTTCTCACCAGCATCCCCTGATGTGTTTAATCCTTATAGCTTGCTCAACTGTTTTGATGATAAGAACTTCGGTGCTTATTGGTTCAGCTCAGGCACACCTACCTATCTTATCAACATGCTTCGCAAGTTTAAGGTCTTGCCAGCCAAGATAGGCAGGTCATTGGCTCGTGCCTCAGCATTCGATGCACCTACAGAGAACTTGAAGACCATCACGCCTTTGCTCTATCAGAGCGGCTACATCACCATCAAGGGCTATGACAAGATGAGCCAACTCTTCACGCTCGACTTGCCTAACAAGGAAATCAAGGTGGGCTTATTTGAGAGCCTTCTGCCTTATTATTTGGAAGGCATGTATGCCGAGGAGGGAGATGTGGCAATCGCCCAGATGTCTGTCTTGATTCGCCAAGGCGACATGGATGGAGCCTTGCGCTTGTTCCAGGAGTTCTTGGGCACGGTGCCTTATTGTAACAATACCAATTACGAGGGGCATTACCAGCAGGTGCTTTTCATCATCTTCACCCTCTTGACTCACTTTGTGGTGGATGTGGAGGTTCACACACCGAATGGAAGGGTGGATGTAGTGATGGAGACTGAGGATACTCTCTATCTCATCGAACTGAAACTCAACAAGAGTGCCCAGTCCGCCATGCAGCAAATCAACCTCAAGCAATACGGCCAGCGTTTTGCGAGATGTGGCAAGCCGATTGTAAAAGTTGGTGTAAACTTTGATGCTAAGAAAGGGAATATTGAGGATTGGATCATAGAACCATAAATAAGAGTTCACCTTTAAAAGAACATAAATAAGAGTCCATTTTTAAAAGTGGCGGCAACCCATAACAAAAAAAAGACCGAGTAACTTTTCTATTGGAAGTTGCTCGGTCTTTTTGGGTTGAAGTAGAATTAAAACTGCCTTATTCCGCCAGTCGGATGCTCATCGGGCTTACGGTGATGAGGCGCTTCTTGTATAAATCGCCCACGGCACGCTTGTACACCTTCTTGCTCACGTGGAAACGCTCGTAGATGTCGTCGGCCTCGCTCTTGTCGCCAAGATTGCATTCGCCGTCGTTGTCCAGGAGATACTGGTAGAGGGTTTCGGCGAAATCGGCAGTCTGCTGGATGCCGGTCTTCTGCAGGGTGACATCTATCTTTCCGTCTGGGCGAACTCTTCCGATGTATCCCTTCATCTTGTCACCCGTGTGGATGTATTGGAAAATCTGGTCCTGATAGAGCAGACCTGGATACTGGTTGTCGATGATAACCTTGAAGCCGAGGTCGGTCTTCTGCCAGATGAGGAGATCCACCTCTTCACCATGCTTGTAGTGAGGATGGTCTTCGTTGAGATAACGCTCTATCTTGGCAGAGGCAACAATGCGATAGCTCTCCTCGTCGATGTGGATATGCACGATGTAGGAGTTGCCGAGCACCATGCGCTTCTTCTGCTCGCGGAATGGGCAGAAGATGTCCTTCATCAGCCCCCAGCCCAGGAAGGCTCCGTATTCGTTGACCCATTTCACTTCGAGATAGGCGAAGTCGCCAACCTTAGCCAATGGGGTTTCGGTGGTAGCGATGAGGCGCTCATCCTGATCGAGATAGATGAAGACATCCAGCTCGTCGCCGATGCCAGCGTCTTCTGGGACGTAGCGGGATGGAAGGAGGATTTCTCCCTCATCTCCACCATCGAGATACAGACCGAAATCTACTTTCTTTACGATGCGAAGGCGATTGTAATCGCCGAGTTTTATTTTTTTGCTCATATAATATTATCTTCAGTTTTTTCTTCTATTGTTGGGGCTTCTTCAACTTCTGCAGTTTCTTCCTGGCTATCAGCAGCTCCTGCCTCCACCGTCTTCTCTATCATTCCATCCTTGAGATGGATGGTGCGGTCGGTGATGGAAGCAAGACCCTCATCGTGGGTAACGATGACGAAAGTCTGGCCGAACTTGTCTCTGAGATCGAAGAAGAGCTGGTGAAGCTCTGCCTTGTTCTTGGTGTCGAGACTTCCTGATGGCTCATCGGCAAGGATGACGGCTGGATTGTTGACCAGGGCTCTTGCCACGGCTACACGCTGTTTCTCACCACCAGACAACTCGGCAGGTTTGTGGCTGGCTCTATCGCTCAAGCCCATGAATTCCAATAACTCCTCAGCACGCTCCTTGGCTTCCTTTCTGCCCTTTCCGGCGATGAAGGCAGGAATCATGATGTTCTCCAGGGCGGTGAACTCCGGTAGAAGCTGATGAAACTGGAAGACGAAACCGAGATGCTGATTGCGGAAATCGCTCAGTTTCTTGGTGCTGAGGCTGCGCACATCAATGCCGTCCACCTCTATGCTGCCACTGTCAGGCTTGTCGAGGGTACCGATAATCTGTAGAAGTGTGGTCTTGCCGGCACCGCTAGGTCCGACGATACTTACCACCTCGCCCTTGTCAATATGCAGGTCGATGCCCTTAAGCACCTGCAGGGAGCCGAAGCTCTTGGTTATACCTTTTATATCAATCATTTTCTAACTCAAAATTATTTTGCAGGCAAAATTAAGCAAAATATTTGGAAATGCCTAATTTTAAGAGATAAAAAGAAATAAGGAGGGATATAAAAAAACAAAACGAGCCTTATTCTTGCAAATAAAGCTCGTTTCAGTACTCAATTCTGTATTACTTTCTATAAAATGTATGTGTTATTTCAACCCATCGGCATCGCCGGTGGTCTTCAATCCGTTGCTCTTGTCGCGAGGAGTGATATTCACTTTCTTCGCTACGGTGTTCTCGATGAGGCTGGCATCGAATGCCATCTTCTTGTCGGTGCAGGTGATATCCTGGAAGGTGAAATCTACCAGGCGGTATTTATCGCTCTTTCCAACATCAAAGAAGTTGTCACAATCCATCTGGATGTTCTTGATGGAGATGTTGTTGCATTGGCTCAATGGCATGTCCTTGCGGTCACCGGGCTTGAAGAACTGGGTCCATGGGCGGATGACGAGGAAACTGCCGGTGGTGCCCTGGATATTATCCACTGTTACATATTCATAATGCTGCGGAGTATCAGGTCGCATCTTCAGCCAGAGCACGCGCTGTGCCTTATCCACCTTGATGTTGCGGAGTACGATATTGCGGTCTTTCACGCTTTCGCTGCCAAGAGTCAGACAGCCATGCACGGTTCCATAATGGCAGTTCTGGATGAGTACATTATACACCGGACCATTTTCCGGTGCCTGGTCTGCCCAGGTTCCCTTACCGCCCTTAATGGCGATGGCATCATCGTTTACGCTCATATAGCAACCATCCACCAGCACATCGTGACAAACATCAATGTCGATGGCATCGCTGCTTGGTGCCTTCATGCCGGAAGTAGGGGCGAAGATGGTGCAGCCCAGGAAGCGGACGTGGTCGCAACGGTAGATGTGGTTGGTCCAGAACGGACTGTTCTGAATATGCACATCCTGCAAGGTTACGTTGCTTGAATTGCTGATATAGACGAGGCGAGGGCGCTGTGCATCCTTGTTGGTACACTGGCGGTTCCAGGTGCGGCGAATCCAGAACTCCTCCCAGTAGTGATAACCGTTGCCATCGATGGTACCGGGACCGGCGATGGTAAAGCCATCACATTTGTCGGCATTGATGAAGGCAGAGAAGTATTTGCAGGTTTCGCCCTCGATGCGGGTTTCTACCACGGGGAAGTTGGCGATGCGGTCGCTGCCTTTCAGTTTTCCGCCTTCCGAAACATAAAGGTGGGTCTTCGGCTTGAAGAAGAGGGCACCGCTCTGATAGGTTCCGGTAGGAACCACGATGACACCGCCGCCATCCTTGGCAGCACGGTCGATGACAGCCTGGATGGCCTGGGTCTGAATCAGGGTACTATCCGTCTTTACGCCATAGTCGGTGAGGATGTATTTCTTGCCCAGGGTATCCACATTCACCTTCTGTGCGTTGCTGAACCAGGCATCCATCTTCGTTCCATCAGGCCAAAGTTCGGTTTGTGCCTTCTTTGCTTTCTTCTGTTTCTTAGCGGCGTTGGCGCTTAGTGGCGAAAACGCCACCAAGCAAGCCATCAGCCAGATATATTTCTTCATGATTTGTTTTTTTACCTTTTTACTTTTTTACCTTTAAAAGCTTGTAATACTCTGCAGCACCAAGCAGGAGGCAGCCTGTGCCGTAGTCCTCGAAGTCAGGAACAGAGGTGAAGGTGACAGGCTGACCGGCAGCAGGATCCTTTCCTGTGCCCTGGTTATAGCCGATGAAACCATCCTCGTGAACGGATGCTGCAAGCGCCTTCCATGCCTTGTCCATCGCCTTCTGATAGGTGGCTCTAGGAAGAATGCCCTGCTGAACACCCCATGCCATACCATAGAGGAAGAGACCAGTACCGGTCATCTCAGGACCGCCATAGTTGGCAGGACAAACGAGGCTTACGTTCCAGTAACCATCCTCGCGCTGGCATTTCAGGATTGCCTGACTCATCAGGATGAAGTCTTTCTTCAGATACTGATAGTACTTATCTGTCTTTGGCAAAGTCTCCATCACGCGGACCAGGGCTGCATACACCCAACCGTTGCCACGGCTCCAGTAGCAGTTGCTGCCATCCTTCTCCTTGTAAGGTGGCACGTAGTCCTTGTCTCTCCACCAGAGTCCTTCTTTTTTGTTGAAGAGACCGTTAGCCAGGGTATCACGGCTCCATTTATAGGAATTCATCGCATAATCCAGATACTTGCGCTCGCCGGTAATCTTGGCATACTTGGCGTAGGCAGGCATCGCCATCTGGATCGCATCAATCCAAGTCCAGTAGTTTACCCGGTTGGTGGCCATCTGATGGTCGAGGTTCTCCTTTACCTTGCTCAAGTCCTTCTTGCCGCCGGTCTGAACGTAGCGGTCCATGTAGGTTTGCTGGCAGCATTGGTTGTCGGCATCGGTATCGTTCACGCTGCCACGGGCTGTCCATTTGTGATAATCCGCCCACTTGTCGGTATAGTCGAGATAGCGCTGCTGAGGGTCAATCTCGTAAAGCGCCATCAATCCCTCGTAATACACGGCACGGGTCCAGAGGTTGCTGGTGCGGACTTTCTTCACGAATGTGTCGAGAGTAGGGTCACTGTACTTCGTCATGAAGTAGTTGTTGGTGCGATGGGCTACCTCCAGAATTTCATTTTGCAATGCGGTCTGGGCAGACATTGAGGTCAAGCCCATAAGCATACAGAGCGATGATAAGATCAGTTTCTTCATTTGTCTTGTTATTAATATTATGATTATTTACTTGATTTCTACGAGTTTCACGGTGCTGTTGAGTCCGCTTGGCACAGGAGTCCAGTTCTCGTAGGTGGTCTTCTTGTAGTTGATGTCCACCACATTGATTTCCTTCATCTTGCGCCATTTTACGCCCTGACGGTCGAGTTCTGCGATGCGGTTGGCAGGCAGATTGGTAACCTCGATGCGGATGATGTTCTTGCCCTTGTTGAGTGCATCCTTGCAGTTGAGGATATATGGTACAGCCCAGGCGCAGCCTACATATTTATTGTTGATATAGACGCGGGCACTTTCACGTACATCCCCCAGGTCAATGGCCCACTGTCTCTGGGCATCATCCTTCGACAGCTTGATGGTGGTTTCGTAAACACCTGTTCCCATCATCACCTTCGCCTTGTCGCTGAGACTTTCCCAGGTCTTCAAACCCTTGAGATTGAAGGTTTCGCCCACCTTAGGAGCCTCCTCGGTGAATGACAGTTTCCAGGTATTGGCTGTCAGATTGATGGTCTTGCTATCCGCAGCCGCAAACTTCTCCTTTTCGCTCACCTTCACCTTGGAACCGAGTTTCCACTCGCTTACAGGCTTATCCGAGGTGATGAGGATGCGGCTCTCGCCACTCTTCAGGTTCAGCTGGATACCCTTGTCGCCGATGGTTGCCTCGTGGTATTTGCCCGTCATAGGGTTGTACCAGATGCCATGCTTCTCGTTTACAGCCAAAGCCACATTGGTGGCGATATCCTTGCTGGTGAGGTTGGCGATGAAGTAATGATGACCGATGCTGTTGTTGCGGCGGATCATCTTCAAACCCAGGTTCTTTCTCATCAGTTCCGGTTTTGCCGCCTGTTCCATCGCCTTGATGTTATCGCCCTTGATGATCTTGGCGCCTTGTGCCTTGAGGGCAGAGATGTGCTGAATCACATCGCTTGGCATGATGTTGTTGCCAGGGATGATGATGCCCTTGTATCGGGTTCCGGCAGCCGTTTCAATCATACCGTTCTTAAAGGTACACGTGCGGAGATACTTGTCGCTGATGTAGTCGCAGTCGAATCCAGCCTTGTCGATGTCGAGAATCACCTTGATAAACTCCGGTGCCTTCTTCGCCATGCTGTGGATGTCGAATTGCATCAGCCAGTTCTTGGTATCCTTGCGCCACATATCTCTTACCGGCAGATAAACCAGAAAATCATTGTCTGGCTGTCCCCACTGCAGATAGGTCTGGCAGTTGGTGATGTACTTCATCAGTTCCGGAGCGTCGCGCCAGATGCTGTTGGTAGGACTCATATCCACCGAAGCATAGAACTTCCATCCTGGCCATGGATCGTTCTTTGGCGAATAGGCTGTGCCATGGAAGAACATGTGGTTTACGCCGGCGCAGAACATCAGGTCCATATCCGGTTTCATCTGGCTCAGGGAAGTGCGGAAGTGCTCGGTGAGCCAGGTGAAGGTTTCGCTGGATGTATATTTCTTTCCGGTGATGTGCGCAGCCGATGGAGCATATTTCAGCATGCTGAGGTCGCTGAAGTTAGGACGGGTCTTACCCGGATCCTTGCGCAGTCCCTTGATGCCGAAGTCGGTCAGTCCGAAGCCTTCAATCTCCGGGATGTCAACGGCTGCATAGCAGTCGATGAGGTTGGCAGGTGAACCGTGTGCCTGGTTGCGGGTGATGGCGCCACGTTTGTTTGCCCATGCCGTCCACTGTTCTGTAAAGTTCTTGAGCAGCATGTCGCCCAGGGTTTCACGGTAGTCGCTAACCACCATGGCATCGCCATCCAGGAACTCTGGGAACTTATCCTGCAGTTTATATCCGTGATATTTCTCGAATTCTGTCAGGAGGTTAGGTGTCCAGTTGGCGCCATACACCTCGTAGCTGTCATTGAAGAAGGTATGCGGATATGGAGTCTTCGATGCTACGAAGGCGCTGTCGATGTGCTGCAGATAATTAGCCACGGCAGTAGAGTCGAAATGGTCGATGACATATCCCTCTCCTCCAGGTGCGGCACGTTTCACCTTCTGTCGGGTGCGGCTTTCATAGAGAGCGATGACGCGTTTCTTGTATTTTTCACCCTCCACAGGGAACGCCTTGATGACCTTCAGCTTGGCGAAGGCACGCTCTTTCTGTGGCACGTTGAATTCTATCTCCATCAGTTTCTGTTTCACATCCACGATGGTATCTACGAACACCGCCTTGCATGCTGCTTCGCTGATAGGTACCCAAGGACCACCGAAAGGCCAACCTGTTCCTGTAGCCATATCGGTTTCAATGCCCACCTGCTTGTTTTCCTTCTCTACAAATTTGAGCATATCCATCCATTTAGGCGAGAGATACGGGATAGCGTTCTTGTCGTTGCCCTGCACACCATAGAGCGGTGTGATTTCTACGGCACCGATACCCGCCTTGGCATATTCGCCAAGGTTCCACTTCAGGTTCTCTTGATCCACAGCAGATCCCATCCACCACCATCTTACGCCCGGTTTGGCTTCCTGCGTAGGGGTAGGGAGCAACTGTGCCTGGCAGTTGAGTGATGACATCAATGCCATAGCAAAGGATAATCCTATGAATTTATGATTTCTTTTATAGTTCATCATATTGGGTTTTATTAAGTTGTTCTTAATTGTTTATTCTTCGTCTGCAAAGATAGCGAAAAATACTCAATAATAGCAGTATTATGATTCTTAAAAATGTAAAATAGTACAAATATGCTAGGTGTTTTGCCAAAAAGTCAAGGTTTTCGACTCAGGAGAGGTGTCTTATCCACGTACAATCTCTCCTGAGCCCTTTTTCTCATTGTTTTGCTTGATATGTGATATTGTACCAACTTATGTATTTTTGTACATTGTTATATATAGGCTCTCTTAATGTGAATTCTACGATAATCTCGTAAATGTCTGCGTCTTTGTATTACGAAAAGCTCGTAAAACCTTAAAATATAGCTTGATTTATGTTTTTTAACGTAGAATATTTTGTGCTTATACGAAAAGTTCGTAGATTTGCAGCGTGATTTAGAAACAAGAATGTTGAATTTAAAAGAATAATGATAGAAATATGGAAAAGCTGACGAATCAGGAAGAAGATATTATGCTTCGGATATGGCGATTGGGACGATGTGCCGTGAAACAGATTATGGAACTGTTGCCAGAACCTCGTCCACCTTATACTACAGTGGCTTCTATTGTGAACAATCTGAAGCGCAAGGAATATGTCAAGGCGGAGCGGGATGGTAAGGGGTATGTCTATTCTCCACTCATTGCCGAGAGCGATTACAAGCGGAAGTTCCTGTCGGGTTTCGTGAACAATTACTTCAAGAATTCCTTCAAGGAAATGGTTTCCTTCTTTGCCAAGGACGAGAAAATCAGTCCCGAGGACCTCAAGGATATCATCCGTGAAATTGAGAGTTCGGAAGAATAAATAACTGTAATTGAAAGCTTCTGCCCTTTCAGGGCGTGTGGAGCTAATATGCGAAAGTTCAATAACTAATTTATATAAAAAACTGAAACTGTATGGCAATATATCTTATAAAAATCAATGTAGCCCTGATGCTCCTTTATGGCTTTTATCGCCTCACGGTGAGCCGCGATACTTTCTTCGGTCTTCGCCGCCTTACCCTCTGGCTCATCTATGCCGTTGCCCTGATGGTTCCGGCACTCAGTCTGGAATATTGGGTGCGCGATACACCAACGATGGCGAGTATGGCGAATGTATATGCCGACACGTTTTATCCCGTGGTGGTTGTAAAGGCTCAGGCTCCCAGCATAACCTGGATAGATATGCTGCTGGGCATCTATTGGGCAGGAGTTGCCGTTCTCTCATTGCGTTTGGTATGGCAGCTCTTCAGTATCATCCGCCTTGCAGCTATTTCCCGGAAGCAGGAGGTGGAAGGCATTACGGTACATTTTCTCAGAGGCGAGGGGAGTCCGTTCTCCTTCTTCCGCTGGGTGTTTATGTATCCATCTACCCTGGAGGGCAAGCAGTTGCACGAAGTGATGGTTCATGAGTGCACCCATGTTTCGGGTCTCCATTCCCTGGATACCCTCTTCTCCGAGCTTTTCTCCATCGCCTGCTGGTTTAATCCGTTTGCCTGGCTGATGAAGCAGGAAGTAAGAATGAATTTGGAATATTTAGCCGATGAAAGTGTATTAGCTGATGGCAACGCGCGCAAATCCTATCAGTATCACCTTCTAGGTTTGGCATATCGACAGCCGAATGAATCGACCAAGATTGCCAATAATTTTAATTTATTACCTCTTAAAAAAAGAATTAAAATGATGAACAAACGTAGAACCAGTGAAATAGGCAAGGCGAAGTACCTCCTTTTCGCACCTTTAGCAGGAGCGTTGCTTATGGTGAGCAACATCGAGAGTGTGGCTCGTGAGATTGGCGAGCAGTTTCCGGAAGTAGCCGAGGTTCAGCAGAAGGCTGAGCAGGCTCTGAATGCTGATGTGGCTGTGGCGAATCCGACGGCTGAAGAAGCAAAAGCTGCCGCAGAAGCCAAAAAGGCAGAAGAAGCTAAGGCTGCTGAATTGGCAAAGTTGGAAGCTGAACTGAAGGCGGAAGCAAAGGCTTCTGATGCGACAGCCCCAGCCGATACAACCAAGAATGTGGTTTATGATGTAACAGAGACAATGCCGCAATTTCCTGGTGGTCAGGAAATGATGATGAAGTATCTGGCTGCAAACATCAAGTATCCGGCTTCCGCCGTCAAGGCCAAAAAGCAGGGCCGTGTGATTGTAACCTTTGTCATTCAGAAGGATGGTAGCGTTACCAAAGCCCGAATTGCAAGATCTGTAGATCCGGAACTGGATGCCGAAGCTTTGAGAATCGTGAAGGCGATGCCTAACTGGACTCCTGGTACACAGGATGGCAAACCGGTAAACGTAAAATATATCATCCCTGTTAATTTCTCTCTTCAGAAAGATGTAACCCCAGGGAAGAAAGAAGAAAAATAGAATATCAATTTCTGGTTATAAAAAGAGCATAAATCTCAACTCAATAAAAAAGAGCATAAATCTCATCTCATCAATAGAGTATGAATTCTCTATTGGCATGTAGAATGAAAAGGGCGGTTTTCTTGCGTGATGCAAGGAGCCGCCTTCTGCATTTTTTCACGATTTTGAGGGTTATGCCAAATGTCATAGCCCAAATATCAAAAGAATAGGTTGGATATGAGGGGAAATCACTACTTTTGCAGCAGAATTTTTAAACAAGCTAATAACAAGATTACAATGAATAGCGTATTAGAAGGTCGTCCTGCCTTGAAAAAGGAGGTCGAGAAGATTGCAGAAGTTGCCGGATACCTCTGGCAGAATGGTTGGGCTGAGCGTAATGGTGGTAACATCACCGTGAACATCACCGACTTAGTAGATGACGAGATCAAGGCTTTGCCTGCCATCAGCGAAGTAAAGCAGATTGGTACAGCATTGCCAGCCTTGAAGGGTTGCTACTTCTTCTGCAAGGGTACAGGCAAACGTATGCGCGACTTGGCTCGCTGGCCTATGGAGAACGGTTCTATCATCCGAATCCTCGACGATTGCGCCAGCTATGTCATCATCGCTGATAACGCCGTGATGCCTACATCAGAGTTGCCAAGCCACCTGAGCGTTCATGCCCGTCTCATCGAAAAGGGTTCCAACTACAAAGCTACCGTTCATACTCATCCTATTGAGCTCATTGCCATGAGCCACAACAAGAAGTTCATGGGCAAGGATGTATTGAGCAACCTGCTCTGGAGTATGATTCCAGAGACCAAGGCGTTCTGTCCACTCGGTCTGGGTATCGTTCCTTATCAGTTGCCAGGCAGTCTGAAGCTGGCTGAGGAAACCTTGAAGGAGCTGGAAGACTATGATGTAGTGATGTGGGAGAAGCACGGCGTCTTTGCCAAGGGCTTGGATGTAATGGATGCCTTCGACCAGATTGACGTGCTCTCTAAGAGTGCGAAGATTTACATCGATTCCAAGTGCATGGGATTCGAGCCTGATGGTATGAGCCAGGAAGAAATGGCTGAGATGACCAAGGCTTTCAATTTGCCAAGATAAGGCATAGGTTATGAATAGTTGATATAGTGTTGTTAGTAATATTTTGATATAATAGGTTTACTAGATATACATTTTATAGGTAATAGGTTTAGGTTTTAGTGTTATTAGGTAAAAGTTTTTGGGTTTAGTGAAACAAAGCCCTCGAACATCGTGAGATGCTCGAGGGCTTTTTCTGTTTCTAAGCTAACTAAAATCTTTATATCAATCCATGTGGAAAAGTTCTTCCAGCGGGATGCTGACAGGCGAATTATCAGGATTCACCTCCATGATGTCTGCCATCATATCCCACCATTTCTGGGTGATAGGATCCACGTTGGTTGTGTCCTGGCTGTTGGTATCGCTGTCGCATTTCTGAACGGCAAAGAGCAGGTTGGTGTCCTTGTCCCAGAAGATACTGTAGTCGCTTACTCCCTGATCCTTGATCATCTGTTTCAGCTCAGGCCAGATCGCAGCATGGCGCTTGGCATATTCCTTTTCGCATCCCTTCTTGAGATACATCTTAAATGCAAATCTTTTCATATCACTTAAAACTTTGAACTTTGAACTTTGAACATTGAACATTGAACTTTATGATTAGTTCTATGTTTTAAATCAACTGTGGCAGGAAGCTTGAGATAATCAAGACGATGATGCCGACGATTAATACGGTGATGGTCTTTGATGAGCATCCCTTCCATTCCTTCAGGATGATGCCCCATACATTTGAGAACACCACGTTGAGTGCCATCAGGATGCAGAAAGACAGAGTCATAAGGGTAGGGGATTCGGTGAGGAAACCTTTTCCTAATGACAAACCGAAGAACTGACTGTACCACAAGGCACCAGCCAGGGCACAATACAGGATGTTGTTGCCCCAAACCTCCTCGTTCTTATAGTCGCTCCAAGTATGATTCTTGGTGTTCTGATAGAAACAGTAGATGGCATTGGTAATGAAACCACCCACGGTAACGAGGAAGGTAGCAGGCAGGGTCTTGAACATATCAGGGGTGAAGGTGCCGAAGTGGATATCATCGCCGAAGGCGAGACCCACATTGAAGCATCCGCTCATGAAACCAGCCAGCAGGGCGATGGCAAGACCCTTAGGGAAGTTGAAATCCTTTACCGCAGCCTTCTTCTCCTCTTCAGAGAGCGATGCCGCCTTCATGCTGCCAGCCACACCGATGATGGCGATACCGAGCAGGGTGACTACCACACCGAGGATGACGCTGAAGGTGAGCGATGAGAGGGCATCCAGTTCCGGAAAGAAGATGTTGAGCAGCACCGGACCCATGATGGTTCCGAGACCTGCACAGGTTCCCAGGGCGATGCTCTGACCCAGTGCCACGCCTAGGTAGCGCATGGAGAGACCGAAGGTGAGTCCGCCTACGCCCCAGAGTACACCGAAGAGCATGCTCATAGCCACATTGAAGCCGAATCCGTCGAATAATTCAAAGAAGGAATGTCCGCTAGGTACAGCGAGCATAGCGCCGAAAAAAGGCAAAATAAGCCATGCGAACACACCCTGAACTATCCAGTATGATTCCCAACTCCAATCTTTGATCTTGTTGATAGGAACATAACAGCTGGACTGGCAGAATGCACCGATGGCTATGATGAAAAGTCCTATAAATATTTCCATAATTGTTAATTGCTTGGTTTTTAGGTATAAACAGACCGAAAAGCTCCTAGGCTGCTATGAGCCTAGGAGTTTTTGCTTATATATTAGTTTCTCTTTGCGAGAACTTCTGCCTCGTACTTCTCAATGTCAGCGATGTACTCCTCGCCAACAGGGATATTGTTCTTCAGGTTGAAGTAATCATATACAGCACCGAATGGCAATGTCTTCTCTTCCTCGAGGAGAGCCAGACGCTGGAAGAGCTTGCCCTCGTCCTCGTACTTGCGGAGGGTATCCAGTGGCTCAAGGAATGCCTGCAACAATGACTTCTGGGCTGCACGTACACCGATGATGTAAGCACCGATACGGTTGATGGAACCGTCGAAGTAGTCGAGACCGATATGAGCACGGTCGAGTGCGTTGGCACGAACCAACTCTGAGAAGAGGTTGCGGGTATTGTCGTCGAAGAGGGTTACGTGGTCTGAATCCCAGTGCATTGGGCGAGATACGTGGAGCATCAACTCTGGAACGAAGAGCAGGAGTGCTGAAACGGCATCCGATACGTTCTCTGTTGGCTCATAGTGACCTGTATCCAGGGTATACATCACGTTGTTCTTAGCGCAGTAGCCAGCGTAGAAGTCGTGAGAACCTACGGTGTAAGCCTCCAAGCCGATACCGAAGAGCTTAGCCTCCAGGCAAGACTTCATATTTGGCAACTCCTCTGCCAGGATCTCATCGAGAGAGTTCTTCAGGATTTCGCGATAGCGACCCTTCTCTACGGTGATATCCTTGGAACCGTCGTGTACCCAGATGTTCATGATACATGGGGCGTTCTGGAACTTACCCATAGCGTCTGCGATACGGCGGCAACGCTTGGTGTGCTCAATCCAGAACTCGCGGATAGCTGGGTCAGGATTTGACAATGTGAGATTTCCGCTCAATGGGTGAGAGAAAGAAGTAGAGTTGAAGTCGAGCTTCATGTTCTGCTCCTTAGCCCACTGCATCCAACCTGTAAACTGATCTACGGTTACCTCGTTGCGGTCGATCTGCTTGCCACCGAACTCACCGTAAATTTCGTGGAGGTTGAGGCGGAAAGTACCAGCCAGGAGAGAGTTCACCTTCTCGATATCCTGTCGGAGTTCATCGATGTTGCGAGCCTTGCCAGGGTAGTTTCCTGTACTCTGGATACCGCCAGAAGCAGCCTCGCCACGCTCGAAGCCAACCACGTCGTCAGCCTGCCAGCAGTGCAGAGAGATAGGAGTCTTCTCCAAAGTCTCAATAGCCTTGTCTGTATCTACACCCAGAGCAGCATAGCGCTCCTTAGCAATCTCATAATTCTTTAAAATCAAATCTGCTTTCATTGTTTTTGTGTATTTTATTGTTATTGTTTATTTTTTTTATGCTTTTATTTTTTTACCCTTTTACCTTTAAAAACTTTTCGTATGCCTCATCCCAAGCCTCCTTGTTCTTTGGCTCGAATTTCTTGAGCTCCAGCGAGTTGGCGATGATTTGGCGCATCTCCCAGATATCCTTGACCAAGCCTGATGCCTTTGCCTGAAGCATGATGTTGCCGATGGCTGTACCTTCCTGAGGACCCGCGAGAACGGTGACACCGCAGCTGTCGGCTGTAAACTGGTTGAGATATTGGTTGAGCGAACCGCCACCGATGATGTGGAGCACGTTGAGGTCGAAGTCGGCAAAATCCTTCAGCCAGGTGAAAATCTGACGATAACGGAGTGCGAGACTCTCGAAGATGCAACGGCAGAATTCGCCATAGTTCTGAGGAACGTGCTGACCTGTCTTTTCGCAATACTGCTTGATAGCTTCTACCATGCTCGATGGGTTGGCAAAGCAGGCATCGTCCGGGTTGATGATGCTCTGGAAGGCAGGCTGCTTCATCGCTTCGGCAATCAGCTCAGCATGTCCTAGACTCTTCATATCCTTCTGGTTGGCAGCAGCTTCGTCCTTCCATTCCTTGCGGCAGCGCTCGTAAATCCACATGCCGCATATGTTCTTCAGGAATCGGGTAGTACCCTCGATGCCGCCTTCGTTGGTGAAGTTGAGTTCATAACTCTTCTCGTTGATGATGGCGTTTTTGGTCTCGATACCCATCAGACTCCAGGTACCAGAGCTCAGGTAGGCAAACTCCTCGTTCTTGGCTGGTACGGCTGCTACGGCGCTGGCTGTATCGTGACCCGCTACGGCGATGACTGGAACGGCATTCAAGCCCGTCATCTTCTGCACCTCTTCGGTGAGTGTGCCGATGATGGAAGCAGGGTTGGTCATCTTGCCAAACTGCTCTCTCTTCAGTCCGAGACTCTCTACGAGTTCGTTGTCGAGATCGCCTGTCATTGGGTTGAGAATCTGGGAAGTTGAAGCCACGGTATATTCGCAGATGGCGTTACCGGTAAGCATATAGCTCAGGGCATCAGGGATAAAGAGAATCTTGTCGGCATTCTCCAAAGCCACGTTTCCAGCCTTTCTCATGGCGTATATCTGGAAGAGCGAATTGAAGTTCATGAATTGGATTCCCGTCTTCTCGTACACCTTTTCCTTGCTGATTTTCTCGTCGAAATATTTCTCCATCACGCCGAAGGTATGAGGGTCGCGGTAGGCGAGAGGATTGCGGAGAATGTCCCCGTTTTTATCTACATATACGAAGTCGCATCCCCAGGTATCGATACCGATGCTTTCGATGTGGATACCGCGCTGCGCCACGAGTTTCAGACCTGCGATGATCTCATAGAAGAGAGCAAAGATATCCCAGTAGAAGTGATTGCCGGTTTCGATGAGTCGGTTGTCGAAGCGTGTCAGTTCTTCCAAATCGAATTTGCCATCTGATAAGCTTCCCAGGATGGTTCTGCCACTGGTAGCACCCAGATCTACAGCAAAGAAGTATTTCTTCTGTTCCATTTTTTAGAGTGTATTTTAAGTTATTGTTATTTGCTATTGTTTTTTGTTTACGATTGCAAAGATAGGGGGAATATGCAAGATGGAACAAGAGAAAATGATATTAGAGCCTAGTTTTTTGGCGGAGGGTCAAGAATCTCTATGAAATATCAAAAATTTAAGTTTTTTCTTCATCGGAGTTTTTTCTTCATCAGATTATGCGGAGTTAACGGAACAATCTTGCTCCCGGATTACGCACGAATTTAAACGGAATGCAGTTAAGGTTCCGTTAACCCTGCGTAATCCGATGAATAAAAGCTCTTTTATCGGGTTGTATTTCTGAAATCAGACGGTTTCATGCCAGTCTGGCTCTTGAATTTAGCCGAGAAATAATCTGGTGATTCGAAATTGAGGCGATAGGCAATCTCCTTGATGCTCTCATCGGTGGTAGAAAGCAGCTCCTTGGCTCTCTGCAGTTTCAGTGTCTGCTGGTAGAGTGCTGGAGCGAAGCCGGTATGCTCCTTGAAGAGCTTGCGGAACGAAGAGTAGCTGATGCCTAGTTCCTGGGCTATCTCCTGGATGGTGAGTGTATCCTCAAGAGATTCACGGATGCGCAGGCGCGCCCTGTTGATGATATCCACATGCTTGGAGTCCTTGCTCAGGATGATGTTTCTCTCCAGGGAATACATCTTTCCGATGAGATGGTTTACGATACCCGCCATTGTCTGCTGAGCGTATGCAGCCTCCTCCTGCGCCGTCTTGTAAGCCTCTTCATACAGGCTGATGATTTCGTTGCTGTAGCCCACGTGATAGATCGGCTTTTCAGGGGACAGGAATCCCGCCTTCACACGGTCGTCGATATTCTTTCCCTTGAATCCGATCCAATAGCTTTTCCATCCCTTGGTGCCTGATGGATGGTAGGTATGCCATTCACCGGGAAAGAGCAGGAAGATGTCTCCAGCCTTGATCTTTGTTTCCGGAAGATGGGCAGAGTGGAACACACCTTCTCCTTCCGGCTGGTAGAGAAGCTGGTATTCATCAAGGGTTCTTCCCTTCTGAATATCGAAGTAATATCCATCGGCATGTCCCTTGGTAGGATATTCTTCTCCCGGGGCGATTTCTTCCCGTCCCACGGTGCTGATGGTGAGACCCCATTCGGCGTCTCTTTCTGTTGCTAATAGGTATTTGCTGGTCTGCATAATGCTTTGTTTTGTTTCTGGGTTTTGCCTCCTGGCTCATCTTCTGGTGCTATTGCTTCCAGAGCCATTTAGCTTATTCATCGGCAAAATTACGCAAAAAAATCCACTATACCTTATTATATATGCAAAAAAGTATGTAACTTTGTGCTGAAATGTATAAAAAACAAAGATTTGGATAATAATAATGATACTTGAACGATTTTATTCTATGAAAAACAAGTCTGTTATCATCGAGGGACAGAAAGTTACCCAGGGTACAGTTACAGACTTTGATGGTAACTTCTCTCTCAAAGTGAAGCCAGGTGCCAAGTAAAAAAAACTCGTTGGTATTTGCCAACGAGTTTTTTTATTCTTACTTCTTTTTCTGCATCATCAGGCGTGATTTTTCCTTAGCCAAGGCTTGCATATCCACGGCAACATCGTCTTCATCTACGATTTCCACGCCCGTCATCGTTTCTATCACATCCTCCATGGAAACTACGCCGCGAAGGCATCCGTATTCATCTACGATAATGGAGATGTGCTCTCGCTTTTCCAGCATCTTTTCCCAGATCTGATATAGCGATTCATCCTCGTTGAAGGAAAGAATCGGGCGCATCAGCTCGGATAATCGGGTTTGGAATTCATCGTCTGAAACCGATTTGAGAACCACATCCTTCAGAACGTAGCCCACGATATAGTCCTTATTGTTATCATATATAGGAATGCGTGAGAAATTCCACTCCTTCTGTTCGTAAAACTCCTTGGTGGTTAGATGCATATTAGCAGATTCTACCACGATGGATGGTGTCATCACCTCTTTTGCCTTAACTCCTGCCAGACGGATGCAGCTCTTGATGATCTTGCTTTCCGATTCACGGAAGATGCCTTCTGTGGTTCCTACATCTACCATGGCAGAAACCTCTTCGCGGCTCATGGAAGCCTGGTGGCTCTTAGGCGTGAATACCTTTGTGATAAGTTCTGAGAGCAGTACCAGAGGGTAGGTGATGAAGATGAGTATCCGGATAATCTTGGTGGATGGCATTGCCAGCGAGCGCCAGTAAGAAGCACCGATGGTCTTCGGGATGATTTCTGAAAGCACCAGAATCAGCAAGGTGAGAATGGCGGAAATGATACCGAAGTATTCTTCGCCAAAGAGTTTGATAGACTCGGCACCCACGCCGGCAGAGCCGATGGTGTGGGCGATGGTGTTGAGCGAAAGAATGGCACCCACTGGGCGATCAACGTTGTTCTTATACTGTTTCATCAACGAGGCAGTCTTGCTGCCTTGATTCTCCTTCATCGAGATAAACGACATCGGAGTAGAAAGTAGCACCGCCTCCAGGACGGAGCATAAAAAGGATAGTGACAGAGCACCTAAAAAATATAATATGATTAAACCCATGTAATTTTTAATTCGTTAATAATATGTTATCTCAAGCAAGATAGGTATTATTTCCGAAGACTGCAGTTGAGGATGTAATGGGGTACATTACATCTGTTTTGATTCGATATGAGCGTATTGGTAAATATCATCACAATTATGTTCTATTTTTCTGCAAAGATATGGATAAAACTATGAATCTGATGTTATTTTGTTGAATATTAGTGTGTTTTAATATGTTTTTAGTAAATATTTGTAAAGGATGTTATTAGCTAGCAACTGATTCAGGCTATTTTAGCCAAGAATCTCCCTATAGGTCAGCAGAGCTGTGCTTATAGGGAGATTCTATATGATGGTGAAATATCTATGATTTCAGCTTTCTGATTTCCTCCAGGCTTAATCCTGTTAATTTTAGAATGGTAGCTTCATCGATATTCATAGCCAGCATCTTTCTGGCAATCTCAAGGCTTCGTTGGGACATGCCTTCAGCTATTCCTTCTTCCTTACCTTCAGCTCTACCTTTTTCCATACCTTCAGCTATTCCTTC
>NZ_QSQJ01000120.1:0-877 GCF_003436715.1 Prevotella sp. TF12-30
AGAAAGTATTAATATCGCGCAAAATCTCATTACTAATTTTTATTTAGTTCCTTACTTTAGGATTTCTGTTCCAAGTTCAATACTTAACATTATGCAATCTTTTGCATAATCATATTATTTTTCACTTACGACGAAGCTTTATATACAAGCCCAAAATTATTATCGTATTTATGGCAAACCAAATAAAATTTATAGTAACACCAGTATCGAATATCTGGTAAACCATATTTATGATAGCATCATTATCTATAGTTTCTACCTCGTATTTTATACTAACATATGCATTTACCACAAAGATAGCATAAACAAAAACCATTAGAAATGATATAATCAAGTAAATTATTAACAGTTTCTTCATAAACAATCGTCTATTAAAATCCTGACTACTACTATTACTTCCACTTCCAAAAGAACCAAAACCATTCCCACTTGAAGAAGAACGTGTACTAGAATTGTCACCCATTACATCCTTGACATTGGCAAGCTGGAATTTTTCACCAGTGTCTGTGCCGTATGTATTGGTATGCGCCATCTGTCCGCCAGCCTTGCCACGCTGAGGCACTGACGCACCGTTTACTACGCTGAGCACATTGCTCACCGCATCGTAAGTTAGGCATTGTCCTTGTCTTGATGATACATACATATGTTCTTATTTTGGGGTTATAATAAAAGAACGATGATTGATAAAGTTTATTGCTTAGGATTACATCATTTTTATATAAAAACACTATATGTTTGTATCGGAAAAGTATATATGCGCTGATGGTAGAGTCGTCATCAATAACAATGCCCCCTGATGTGATAAACTCAGCAGGAACACTTGCTATTCATTTTATGATGGGGTTATGTTCACAAGTTTGAGATTTCATGTAAAAAA
>NZ_QSQJ01000121.1:0-852 GCF_003436715.1 Prevotella sp. TF12-30
CCCCATCCCGCTTGAGAAAGTAGGATGGGGGATTTCTTTTATGCCAATACAACGTTGGCTGGAACACCAAGGTTGTGGTATATGTTTCTTGCAACATCAAAATTGATTGCGCGACGACCATGGAGAATGTCACTTAATGCAGTAGTTGAAACACCGATAGCTTTTGCTGCCTCCTTCTGTTTGTATCCTTTTTGGCGGAATGCTACTTTGATAGCAGCAATGAGAGAAGGCTTAACACGCCATGGATGGGGATCCACTTCACATTCCCAATCGTAAGCAGCTTCGCTGAGAACCTTTAATTCTTCTTTTTCTACTTCGCTGAGAAAATCCATGCCGCCCAATTGAGTTCCCTTAGCAAGCAGAGCTTCCATCCGCTCTTCTATCTCATTATAGGTCTTTTCGTCTTTGATAATCATAATCATATATTTTTTATGTCCTTAATCTTGTCATATTCTGCATGTGTTCCGACAAATCTTATATGTAGAAAGCCTTGAAAGAACACAACGATTGTTACAAGTCTAAATTTATTGCCAGATATATTGAAGACATATCTGTCATTCCCGACATAATCTGCCGAAGGAAATGCTTGTTTCAATTCTGCATGGCTTTTCCATTCAGTCTTTTCAACATATTCAGCCCAGCGCATGAGTGCGTCTGCGGAATCAGGATGCTTCCTTGCAAAATCTTTGAGCAATTTAAACTTTAATATCTTCATATTCTCTTTTTTGCTGCAAAAATAGCGAAAAGTTCTTGAAATAGAGAAGTTTTTCGGCGGAAATATATAAATATTTGCATATTTTAATACATCTACCCCTAGCGCCGGATATCTCTGTCCTCCGTTAGGCGTCCCGG
>NZ_QSQJ01000122.1:0-808 GCF_003436715.1 Prevotella sp. TF12-30
ACGACAAGGACGGCTGCAACGGCAGCCACCTTTCTCATCGGGCTCCAGAGAGGAAACGACTTGGCGGTTTGCTGGATTTCTGCATTCTGACTCATCTCTTCTTTCTGCTGCTTTTCTTCTTTCAGCTTCATCTCATCTTTCAGCTTCTCCCATTCTGCATCAATCGAAGGCATCTTCATCCCTTCCTTCGACTTGGCGAAATCCAGAGACTGTCGGGTCTCTACCAACTGCTGATAGAGTTCATTCACTTCCTCATCGCCCAGAAGTTCATCCTTCTGGGTTTCGGAATACTTTTCGGGATGCTCCAGGAGATCGAGGAGCATATCCCATTTCTGAGAATCCATCTTCTGAGGATCTATGTCAGATAATTCATGTTTCATTTTCTTTTCCTTTCTTCATTTTAGAGTTATTGTATAAGCGGATTGCAAATCCGCAAAATAAAGAGGTCGAACCTTTTTTAACGACGGATTGCAAATCCGTCGGAACACCTGGCGGATTATTTTCCTTTCAATTTTTCTCTGAGCGTTCGCAAACCTTTTACAATATGCATGTTAACTGCCGAGACACTGATGCCCAGCTCCTCCGCCGTATCCTTATACGACATTCCTTCCCGATAGCACAATCGGATGACGGAAGCAGTCTGGTCGGTCAGGTCGTGGTCGATGCAATCCACGGCAGCCTGCCATCGCTCTTCCAGGCGAGAAGGTTCTTCCTCCGTCAATTTCTCTTCCGAGAGAGGGAGAAGCCGTTTCAGTCGTTCATCTCTCTTCTTTCTGGCTATAAGATTGATGCAGGCATTCTTCACGCT
>NZ_QSQJ01000123.1:0-807 GCF_003436715.1 Prevotella sp. TF12-30
CGCCGCCAGTGCCCTGGCTAGTACCACCGCCACCCTGCGATGTTCCGCCGTTATCCTTGTTGGTCTCCCCGCCAGCACCCTGACTGGTACCACCACCGCTCGGCGTGTTCTCAGTTCCACCGCCGTCCTCAGCCCCGGTGGTATAGTCATCGTATGCCACAATCTTGGTGAGCTTCTTCAGCTCAGCGTTGCTCCATGATTTTGTGTTTCTTACAATAAGATGCACGCCCTGCACGCTTGCCGCCGTCACCTTCTCCTTGCTCACCTCGCCACGCGAAGTCATACCGATGGAGAACAATCCGAGGTCGGAGAAACGGACGCTCTTGCCGTCCAGAATCAGATGCTTCAGGCAATCCAAAGTATCCATCAGCACACCGTGGATGGTACCACGGCTGTATGGAGAGTTGTGCTCGGAGATATGAGTCACGAAGTCCTCGAAACTCATCTCACGGTCGCTCACGGCAGTAGCATACCAGAGCTTCTTACCTGCGTTCTCACCTGTCTGAGGGGTACGCATAATCTTACGATACTTACTAGTTCCTTGTCCCATAATCAATCAGTTTTTAAAGGGTTAATAATTCAATTTTTTGTGGGTTACTAATTCAGTTTTTTGTCACTCATCCGATTGGCGCCTTATCTCTGAATGACGGTGCAAAGAAAGTGCAAACGAGCGCAGAGTCAAGTTTACTTGAACTATGCCGAGTGCAGCCTTTCTTCTAACGATAGTGCAAAGATACGGCTTTTTTCTGGAACCACCAAATTTCAGGGTGTGATAAGGGCCGATTTTCAGCAGCTTTCAATTTGAAA
>NZ_QSQJ01000124.1:0-798 GCF_003436715.1 Prevotella sp. TF12-30
TGCCCTCTTGCAGCTCATTGTGATAATGTACGAGCGAGAAGGAGAGGTCCACATGGCTGATGGTAGCGGTGGCAGATACGCTTTGGCGCCAATTAAATAACGATGACTTCGCCATTTTTTGACGTTTCGAGTTGTAAAAAGAGAATTCTCCTTCATAGCTAAAGGCACACCAGGACGGCGAGAAGTCGATGCTAGGCTTTATAGTATAGTTGTCGGCGGTGTAGCTGATGGCTTTGCCGCTGCTGTATTGCTCACCCTTGCTGTAGTTGTAACTGCCCTCCAGGCGGGTCTTCAGATGAAGGTCGTAGAACCCCTTGGAGATATAGAGCGAACCTCCGATGTTGTTGCTCTTGCTGTCCTGCTTATATAATGAGGTATAGTATTTGCCATCCACGATGCGTAGGTCGGATGCCGTGTTCATCCAGTTTTTGCTGGCATTGACCGATGCGCTGAAGAAGATTTCCTTGATAGGGCGCTTGTAGTCGTAACTCAACTTGCCATAAAGAGAGCGAGTTATCGGAATGATGTCGTTCGAAGTGTACCAAGAGCGATAACTTTTGCGATATTGCTTTATGGCGTAGTTGGTGGCATTGCCTGTTCCTGTACTGTATCCTGTGTAGATAGTCAACTCTCTACGGAAATCCAATTTCTTATATAAGTAAAGGTAGGGTGATATGGTAAGTAGAGTTTTCTGTGGATAGGTGAAGCGTTCCCAGATGAAATCGGGAGAGAACGACATACGGAACGTCTCGGTCTTGTATTGCCAGTAAGGGGTGAACTTCCCTGTGATGTTAAGAC
>NZ_QSQJ01000125.1:0-493 GCF_003436715.1 Prevotella sp. TF12-30
CTTATATGGATGCTGAACTCACGCCACAAACCCGCAAGGTACTCGATCTCCGCTTTCGGCAGAAACTGAAATATCGGGAGATTGCTACGGAATTGGGCATCAGCGAGGTGGCAGTTTATAAGCATCTGGCACAAGGCATCAGAAAATTAAAGCAAAAGTTTAACCCTTAGCAGATTTATTATGGACAAGTTTGAAAAAATACTGGATATCATCGACCATCAGGAGAAGTATTCTGATGAGGAGATTCGTGAAATATTGCAGGATGAGGAATGCCGAAAAC
This sequence comes from Prevotella sp. TF12-30, assembly GCF_003436715.1. NCBI lineage: Bacteria > Pseudomonadati > Bacteroidota > Bacteroidia > Bacteroidales > Prevotellaceae > Prevotella > Prevotella sp. TF12-30. Next base: position 281 of record NZ_QSQJ01000125.1, read on the forward strand.
TCTATCAGACGATGGTGGAAGTGGATTCTGCACTTGAAAAAACCTCTCCTATTATTAATATAGATGAGGAATGGGAGAAATTCAGCCAGGAGCATCAACTTCAGGAAAAAGCAACTCATCCTATAACTTCCTGGCGTAAACTGGCAGCATCCATCGCCGGATTTGTCTTGATTTCGGGTATTGCCTTTGCCGCAATCCATACTTACATCAAGC
>NZ_QSQJ01000125.1:503-777 GCF_003436715.1 Prevotella sp. TF12-30
CGGGTATTGCCTTTGCCGCAATCCATACTTACATCAAGCACAGCCAGGAAACAACCCAGGTAACCGCAGATACTCATCCGGAAGTCATAAAATCAGATTCCGCAAAGCAGGTAGCAGCAACGGATTCCCTGACTCATCCGAAACCAGAAAAGCCAGTCATTCACAAGACTTTCGAGAATGTGGCTTTCGAGCAGATACTTTCTGAAATTGCTTCTTATTATGATTTACAAGTGAAGTTTGAGAATAACGAGGACAAGACCCTCCGCCTCTATTA
>NZ_QSQJ01000126.1:0-767 GCF_003436715.1 Prevotella sp. TF12-30
CCCATCACTCTCAATCCACCTTCCAGTCCGGACAGGCTTCCGGTGCTGGCACCGATCAGACCTCCGGCAAAACCGAGATTGCTTGCAGCACTTGCTATCTTAGAGAACTTAGAGAATTTACTCTGATGTTTCTCCACCTTTCCACTCTCTTTCGGGAGGACGTCGAAGGTGGAATCACTGGTCAAAACACAGTAGCTGTTGATAAACTCCGGTTCTGGAACCACTACTTTTTGCGCATGTGCTGTGCTGAACAAGGCACATGACAAAAATAAAAAAACATATTTTTTCATTTACTATTTTTGTTTTTATTATTTGTATTTACAATCGAATCGTCCGTAAGACATTCAAACAACTTCACCTATGCCTCCCCCGCTGCTGTAGCTCTCTGTGAAGAGACCACCAGCGAGCGAGGGGGCGAGGCTTTATATATAATTGCTTCGAAGATATACTTCATTGATAACGTCAGCCCAGACTAGGCGTTCCAGTGCAGGTTAGACGTTCCACCCCCGTTAGGCGTCCCGACGGATTTGCAATCCGTCGTAAAAAAAGGTTCGACCTATTAAGCCGGGGGATTTGCAATCCCCTATCCCATCGATATGCCGGCTAATGCCTGGTTGCTGGGGATTGCAAATCCCCAGAGCATAAAGAGGTTAGGTCATTTTTTGACGGCGGATTGCAAATCCGCCGGGACGCCTAACGGAGGACAGGACATATCCGGCGCTACGCAAAACGCCCCGGCGGCGACATAACTTCCGCCGAGGCGCGGC
>NZ_QSQJ01000127.1:0-733 GCF_003436715.1 Prevotella sp. TF12-30
CTCTTAATTTGGATATTTTACCTCTGACTTCCTCTTCCTTGCCAAACATAGCAATGATTGATTTCTCCAACTTGGTTGTGTCATTACTTGCAGGAACGGTTTCCGCTCCTGCGTTCTTTGGTGAAGCAGAAAGTTCATCGACTTTCTGCTCCAATCTCTCAACTGTGCCGTAGATGGCTTCCAATAGTTCTTCTTTCATATTTCTTTTGTTGTTTGAATGGTTTGTAACTTGCATCAAAGGCTAAAGCCTCTTCTGCGTTTCTTCTTTTTCTTCTTGGATGATTCATCCTCTGGGAATTGCTCAAAGGTCTGAGCATTGGCTGGAGCAAAAAGTCCAATGGAAGAAATACCGCCCCAAGGATTCTGACTGCTCTCCGACATGAATGGCATCTGCTCATTCTTGTGACAACCCTGCTCATATTGCTGAGCAGATTTGGCTCTTGCTGATAAAAGGTTCTCCGTTCCCTCTAATTTCGCATTCAGTTTGCCAAAGCTATAGTCTCGGCTAATCTGCGTACCCTTGAAGCTATATCCATCCTTGCAGAAACGGATGCCTTGAACCTTGGTTTGCTCCTTATCCTTATAGACAAACTCTAAGTGAACACCTCGTTTTGCAAGTTCACTTTTGAACTCGTCCCAGCTATCTGCCATTCTCAATGCGCTCTTTACAGCATTGTGAATCTCATATTTGGCTCGCTCAGCATTGCGTAACTTGCGAGTATTAGTATTGCTC
>NZ_QSQJ01000128.1:0-701 GCF_003436715.1 Prevotella sp. TF12-30
TTTGCGTCATGATAAGTTCCGTTCTCCTTCAAGGCCGCATACACCGGACTTTCCTCATATGATGTTGCGGAAAGCGGTTGGGAGAGACTTCCTACTATGTCTGTTCCAACAGCTGTGACCCTATGGTGGTAGGCTTGGTTCTCCGCCATGTCCCAAGTCAGGTTTCCGTCGCTGTCAAGATACGAGCCTTTGAGGGTGATGCCGTACTTTACCGCCAGATAGCTCTCCACTTTTCTGCGCTCATCGGGTGTAAGCATCCTGCTGAACACAATAAGCTCAGGGGCATATCCACGGATGGAAGCATTACCGAAGAGCGAGGTCGGGAAATCCGTACCGAAACTGCCAGAGGTGGAAGGGGTTCCTATGAATAATGTGGTGTTGGAGTTGTCTCCCCACAATGTTGTTGAAGGATTGCTTACCTTGAAGTAGGACACAACTCGCAGAGCGCTTTCCTTAAAACCGTTCTCGGACAAAGAATCACTTGACTGATAAAGCAGGTCTTCACCCGATGCTGAACCATAGTCCAGTGGTTCAACACCTCTACCCCTTACGGCTTTGTCCTTGCTCAGAATGGCTCCGTCGCCCTTGCGGCCGTCAAGAGCATAGACAACCATATCCTTACCGATGGTTGCCAGTTCCGGTGAAAAGACACCGATGACGGTAGCCTGTGAGAGGTCGCCGTGCTTGAGGCTGGCACTCAG
>NZ_QSQJ01000129.1:0-696 GCF_003436715.1 Prevotella sp. TF12-30
CGTGGCTCTGCCAACCTGCAGTATCCGTTCGAGATGCCGCCAGCACGAAACGGTATGCAGCCAAGCCTTGGCTTGCAGTACAGCAGCGAGGGCGGTAGCGGATGGCTCGGTGAAGGTTGGAACATCAGCGTGCCAAGCATAACGCTTGACACCCGGTGGGGCGTGCCTCGTTATGACCAGTCAAAAGAGACGGAGACTTATCTCTTGTCCGGTTCAATGCTCTCCACTATGGACGACAACGGACAGATGGGAGTCGCACACCGTGGCGAGAAGATGAACAGAAAGGCTGACCGCCAGTTCTACACCCGCCAAGGCGGTGATTTCAGCCGTATCATCCGCAAGGGTGACAGTCCTGCCAACTATTATTGGGAGGTTACAGACAAGCAGGGTGTCAAGTACATCTATGGTGGTGACGGAGCTGTTGTAAAGGGCAATGTCACTGATGCTTCGGGCAGTACCCGTGAGGTGATTGCCGAATGGAAGCTGAAACGTGTCGAGGAACTCCACGGTGACTATATAGAATATGTGTATGACATCGTGGATGAGGATGTGCGTGGCGGCTTGAAGGCCAAGGCTGCATATCTGAAGGAGGTTCACGCAGGTAATGCAGGACAGGAACCGCACACCGTTGTACTCTTTGATGGCAACAAGGTAAAGCAGGTAAAGACCAACAATGCCCGCTATGGATTCCTCGCC